>JAXEJY010000077.1:0-3404 GCA_034101315.1 Pyramidobacter sp. | reverse complement strand
TCTGCCTTGTATTTTTCGTCGTATACGCCGCCCAGCTGCTCGCATTCGCTCTTAAGCATCGGCGTGTCAATGTCGCCGGGGCAGACACAGTTTACATTGATGTTGTCAGGGCCGTGGTCAATCGCCATCGCGCGCGTCATGTTCCAAACGCCGCCCTTTGCCGCGCAGTAGGAAACGGCGTGATCTCCGCCCTTGAGCGCCCAGCCGGAGCCGATGTTGACAATCTTGCCGCCGCCGGCCTTTTTCATGTGCGGCACAACATGCTTGCACATCAGATAGACGCTCTTCAGCGTCACGTTGAGCGCAAGATCCCAGTCGCTTTCGGGCAGCGTCTCAACCGTGTGGCGGCGCGCAACGCCGGCGCAGTTGACGAGAATGTCGATCTTTGAATGATCGGCAGCGACTTTATCGGCAAGAGCTTTGCAGTCGGCTTCTTTCGTCACGTTGCATTTGATGAACTCAGCCTTTCCGCCTGCGTCTTTGATCTCCTGCGCTACTTTATTCGCCAGCTCTTCATTGATGTCAGCGATGACAACCGACACGCCCGCGTCCGCGAAAAAGCGCGCAATCCCCGCGCCGATTCCTGAAGCAGCGCCGGTAATGATCGCCGTTTTGCCGTTCATCCCGCACAGTTCGTTCAAGTTCAGCATGTTCAGCTCTCCTTTATGAAATTATTCATGTGAAATGTTTGATCAAAGTATCCACTGTATACATAGTTGCCATGAACAATTTATATAGTATTTTATGAGGATTGTCAATACTTTTTTCCAGATTTATTAAAAGAACAGAGAGACTTCAAAAAATTTTTCGTCAGCCGCGGTTCTTTTGCACGAGCGAAACGCCAGCCCTGCACGCCAAATTTCAATATTTTTAAGGCAAAATAAATTGTTTGTTTTTCGCTTGCAATTCCGCTGTCGACTCTGTATATTTCTACATGAGAGCACAATTGGGGGTTGATTGAACATGGTGATGGCATCTCCGACGGTACAGACCGCAGCGGGGTTTGTATACAGTCAATTGAGGAAAAAAATCTTTGAAAAATCTCTTCTCAGCGGTCAGCGTCTGCCGGAAGTGGCTATTGCAAAAGAGCTGCAGGTAAGCCGCACCCCCGTTCGCGAAGCGCTGAGACGGCTGGAAAACGAGGGACTTGTCCAGATTATTCCCGGCTGGGGCGCATGCCTTGCCTCGCCGACAAAACAGGAGATCATCGACACGTACGAGGTCAGAGAGACGCTGGAAGTCATGGCAATCCGCAAAGCCGCGCGGCAGATTACGCCTCTGCAGCTCTGCCTTCTTCAGGAGCAGATCGACGCGGAGCACCAGACGTTCGCCGAGCGCAACTTGGAGTCATATCTCACGGTCAACGACAACTTTCACACGATCATCGCCGAGTCATCCGGCAACAGCACGCTCGTCGGATACGTCAAAAACATCCTCGCGCGCACATTCGTGCAGATGATCTTCTTTGAGTCGTTTTTCGATTTTGACACAAATCCCAGCCTTGAAGAGCACATCGCGATCCTGGAGGCGCTTAAGGATCACAATCCCGACGAGTGCGAACATCTGATCAAGGATCACCTGCGGCTTTCAATGGAAGGACTCAAAGCTCAGTAACAGCTCCGGCGCATCCCAAGACGTCAGCAGAGAAATCTGATATCATACAGGAAAAAGCAGTTCACGGAAACAGTATGGATACACCATACTGACCTGTTCTGCGTACCTTAACGACACGAGGAGGAACTGATATGTACATGGAAGACATCCGCGCGCGAATCGATGCAATGCAGGACGAGATGATAAGCACCATCAGAGAAATAGTCGCTGTTCCCAGCGTCGGCGGCGACGCTGAGCCCGGCGCCCCGTTCGGCAAAGGCCCCCGCGCTGCGCTTGCCAAATTTGTGGAAATTGGCGATCGCCTCGGAATGAAAACGGGAATTTTTGAAGATCAGGCAGGCTGGGCGGACATGGGCAGCCCAGACGACGAGATGATCGCCGTGCTCGCCCACGTCGACGTCGTTCCCCCCGGAGAGGGCTGGAGCTGCGATCCGTGGGAAGGAATGATCAAAGACGGCTATCTGTACGGCCGCGGCGTCGCTGACAACAAAGGACAGGCGGTCTGCGCCATGTACGCGCTCAAAGCCATCCGCGAGGCGGGAATCACGCTCAAGCGCCGCGTCCGCGTCCTCGTCGGAACCAACGAAGAAATGGGCAGCAAAGCCATTCATCACTACGTCGAATCAGGTCAGGAACTCCCCGTCGCCGGATTCACCCCCGACGCCGAATATCCGCTCATCAACGGCGAAAAAGGCTCAATTACGCCGACGTGCCGCGCTCCCTTCGCTCCCGACGGCGGCAGCGTTCAGGTGATGTCAATCGATGCCGGCGTCGCGGCAAACGCCGTTCCTTCGCGCGCCGTCGCCGTCCTGAAAGTCGCTCCGTGCGCCAAAGCCCGTCTCGACAGAGTTGTCGCCGACTTTGCCGCGCCGCGCGACGCCAAACTCACGTGCGAAGCCCTCGGAAACGACGAGTGGAAGCTTACGATGGAAGGCATGTCGTTCCACGGCTCGCAGCCTCAGTTCGGCTCAAACGCCGCGGCACATCTCGTTCAGCTCCTCCGCCTGCTGGGAATCGGCGGCGAGCAGGGTGCTTTCCTCGACAAAATCGACGCGCTCGTCGGCACACAGACACGCGGCGAAAACCTCGGCGTCTGTCTGTACGATGACATTTCAGGATTCACGTCCCTGTGCTGGGGCATCCTGAAAACAGAAGGCGATAAAGTCGTCTTCACGCTGAACTACCGCTTCCCCGTCACGTTTACGCTTGAGCCCGTCCGCGAGGCATTCATCAGCAAGCTGACCAGCGAGGGATTTGAAGTGTCCAACACCCGCGGAGCCAATCCGCTCTACGTTCCCGAAGACGCCCCCATCGTCCAGAAACTGATGAAAGCCTATTTTGACGAGACAGGCCGCAGCGGCGAAAAGCCCATGTCCATCGGCGGCGGCACCTACGCCAAAGCCATGCCCAACATCCTCGCGTTCGGCACAACCCTTCCCGGCGAAAACACCCATATCCACGAGATCGACGAACGCTGGAAAATTGAGAACATCGTCCTGAGCACAAAAATCATGGCAGCTGCAATCCTCTCTCTCGCAGAAGTCAAAGAATAACGCGCCCCAAACACAAAAAGCCTGCCCTGTCCTCAGACAGAGCAGGCTTTCGTTTAACAAAAAAATCGCCCGCGCTTGGGGGAGATTTTCCCCAAACGCGGGCGGTTGTGTTTTCGTTGAAAAATTTTTCGCATAAAAAAAGACAGAGAAGCAAGCGTGTGTTCACTCTCTGGAGAAGCGAATCGCAGTACCATGGCCGCCTTAGGGCTTAACTTCCGGGTTCGGCATGGGACCGGG
>JAXEJY010000076.1:0-5514 GCA_034101315.1 Pyramidobacter sp. | reverse complement strand
AAGAAGGGCTGGGCAACCTGAAAGGAAGCCGTCAAATTGTCGAGACCTACGGCAGCCGGATTCAGCAGTTTTTCACGTTCGACGGCAGCGCCGAAAGAGTTCTTGACCGCTCTGTCGGGTCGAAGAGATTCCGCGTTCGGATAAAGACAGAGGGCGGGCATTCCTACGGCGCGTTCGGAAACAGAAACGCGATTGAATACATGGCTGGAATGATTCAGGAGCTGTACCATATCAAAGTGCCTGAGGGCGGAAAATCGACGTACAACGTCGGCACGATCTGCGGCGGAACGTCGGTTAACTCAATCGCTCAAGAGGCGGAGATGACGCTTGATTTCCGGTCGGATATCCGCGAAAATCTCGATCTGATTGTGAAGCATTTTTACGCAGTGGCGGAGTGCTACCGGGCAAAGGGCGTTGACGTCGAGGTCGAGGTGATCGGCGACCGTCCGTGCATGGGGGACGTCGACGCGCAGGCTCTGGAGGCGATTATCCGCCGCGGAGAAGAAGCTGTTGAGCGTCATTACGGATTTGTTCCCGGCAGAGGCGCCAGCTCGACCGACTGCAACATTCCCCTCTCGCTCGGCATCCCCTCCACGCGCGTCGGAACGATTATCTGCGGCGGCGCTCACACCCGCGAGGAGTGGGTTGACGCTTCAACGCTGGGCAAGGGCGTGAGCGTGGCGCTGGATCTGCTTTTGGGATACATGGATTAGCTTTGCGCATTGCTGTGACATCATAAAATAAAGCCCGTGCCTTCAAAGGGCACGGGCTTTACTGTTCGTGAGGAAAATTTACGCTTCGTACAGGAAATGCGCACCGGCTAAGATGATGAGCCAGCCGCAGATTTGGTTGAAGATGAATCCGGCGCGGGAGTTTTCTCCGAGATTCAGCTTCTGCGCTAACCTTTCGCTCGACACCCCGGCGACAATGATGACAGCGCAGTAGCCGACAGCGTATGACAGAACAGCGGCAACTGAAAACAGAGCATTGTCCCCTGCTGCCTTGAACGCGGCGAGGAGCACGGGCATGAAGTGCGTCAGAGCGCACGGACCGGCGGCAAGACCGGAGATGACGCCGAGCGTCAGAGCGCCTTTTAAGCCTGCGCCGCGCGCTTCGACGCGGGCGTGATGATGAGGCAGCTCAAACACGTCGAGCAGGTGCAGGCCGAACAGGAACAGGAGCACTGCCGCCGTGTAGTTGACGAGCGGGACGAAAAATGAGGCGTGCGACAGAAGCTTTCCGGCAAAACAGATCGCTCCGCCGGTGAAAACGAGGTTGATGAATACCCCTGCGGCAAAGCAGAGCGATATGGCAAGAGCGCTGCGCTGATTTTGGCGTCCGCTGCGTCGGATATAGCCGATGACCATGGGCACGAGGACGAATCCGCACGGACTTAAAATCATGCTGAAGCTGCCCCACAGAGCGGAGATGACGCACGCTCCCAGTCCTTGCGCGCTGAACATGCTGTCCAGAGCTGAAATAAGCCCGTTCATCAGCGTCCCTCCGCTGCTTCGCCGCGGACGCTCTCAAGCGCGTGAACGTGATCGTGTCCGTGGTGCGGATGATGGGCTTTCAGGAAAAGCGTGGCGATGATGATGGCAAAGACAATGGATAATGTTATAATTTTGCGGAGATTCATGTGCGGTTTACAGTTCCTTTCAGACAAACGCGCCGAAGCGGCGAAAAAATAAGAGTACGAGCATTAACGCTTCATTATAGCACAGCACGTCAAGACGCATAGTGTTTTCATTGGGGCAGATGGTGTTTGGGAATGCGGGTAAAAAACAACAGGAGTGAGCAGATATGAAAATTGTAGTTGTCGGAGCGGGAAACGTCGGATGCACGGTGGCGAGCTCGCTGGCTGCCGACGGACGCGATGTCATCATCATTGAGCGGGATCCTGAAATTGCGGAAAAAATCGAAAATGAGCAGGACGTCAGCGTCATCCGCGGCAACGGAGCGCGTCCGACGGTTCTTGAGTCGGCAGGCGTCGTCCCCGGCGGCGGCGTTGAGTGTCTGATTGCCTGCACTGACCGCGATGAGACGAATCTGATGGCGTGCTGGCTTGCCAAGCGCGCCGGAGTGCCTCGCGTGCTTTCGCGCGTCCGCGATATGGAGTTTACCGATACCCCGGCATGGGCGCACGAGCTGGGCATCGACGTGATGGCGTCGCCGGAGCGCTCTCTGTCGCGCGAAATTTCGTCGCTTCTCACGTTCAACGCCGCCGTTCACTCCACGGAGATATTGGGCGGCAGAGCGGGCAGTTTTGCGTTCCGCGTCGAGAGCGACTCGCCTATATGCGGCATGAGCCTGCGCGAAGTGGGACAGAAATACCCGGGATTCGGCGCGGTTATGGTGTACGTTGAGCGCGGTGAAGACGGCTTTGTTCCGTCGGGCGACTGGGTGGCTCAGGAGGGCGATCTCTGCTTCCTCGTCACGCTGAATGAGCGCGTGCCTCAAGTTCAGCGCTTATTTGACGCAGAAAACAACAGAACGCTGTCGCGCGTCATCATCATTGGCGGCGGCAAGCTGGGAGCGAACTTGGCGCGGCGTCTGTCCGACAACTTCCCGCGCCTTGAAGTGACGCTTGTCGACAACAACATGGAGAAGTGCGAGCGCCTGGCGCGCGAATACTCTTCAGTTCAGGTTGTCCACGGCGACGGAATGGACAAGCGGCTTCTCATGCAGCTGGGAATCGACCGGGCTGACGGACTTGTTGCCGCGACGGCTGACGACGAGATGAACACGATTATCGCGTCGCTGGCGAGCGTTCTGGAGTGCCGAAAGACGATTGCTGTTGTCCGAAACGCTGTGTACGACGAGCTTGAGGGGGCTTTGCCCGTCGACGTGTTCCTGAATCCTAACGTGACGCTGGCGTCGACGTTTTTGCGCCACATCCGCTATCCCAACACGGCAGGAATTCTGTCACTCATCGACAGAATCGGCGCGGAGATGCTCGAATTTGTCCTGAAAGACGGCAATCCCGTCATTGGCAGACGCATTATGGATCTTGACCTGCCGAAGGGAATTCTGATTGCAATGATCCGCCGCGGCTCGGCGTATCTCGTCCCCGGCGGCGGTGAAACGCTGCACAGCGGCGACGTCATCTCAATTTTCGCGATGACGGAGCTGATGCCGGAAGCGATGCGGATTTTTGAGGCGGACTAGAGCACATGGACTTTAGAATTGTTATCTGTATTCTGTCGCTCATCGGCGGCGTTGTGTCAGCCAGTATGCTGCTGCCGGCGCTGTGGGCTTACTTTGACGGAACGCCGGATTTCCCCGTGCTCGCCCTCTGCGCGCTTTTCTCGCTGGGAGTGTCGGGCGCTGCGTTCTGGCTGTCGCGTCCAAGGGGAGCGATCCGTCGCGGCGGCGACTTTGGCGCGCGCGAGGCGTTTGCGATCGTCTCGTTTTCGTGGATTGTCGCCTCTGTCATCGGCGCGATGCCCTACGTTCTGTACGGCTCTGTGCCGACGTTCACCGACGGATTTTTTGAGGCGATGTCGGGCTTTACCACGACAGGCGCTTCTATTTTGACGGATATCGAGTCAAATCCGCGCGGCATTCTCCTGTGGCGCGCGCTGACGCACTGGCTCGGCGGCATGGGAATTATTGTCCTCGGGCTGGCGGTCATGCCTCTTCTCGGGACAGGAGCGATGGAGCTGTACAAAGCAGAAGTTCCGACGCCTATCCCCGAAAAGCTGACGCCCCGTCTGCACCAGACGGCTGTTTTGCTGTGGGAGCTGTATTTTCTGCTGACGGCGCTTGAGACAGGGGCGCTCATGCTCTGCGGCCTGAGCTTTTTTGACAGTGTGACGCACTCGTTTGCGACGCTCGCGACGGGCGGTTTTTCGCCGTACAACGCCAGCATCGCTCATTTTGCGAGCCCAACAGTAGAGTGGGTCATCACTCTTTTCACGTTCCTTGCCGGCGTCAACTTCACGCTGCATTACCTGTTCCTTCGCGGCGAGTTCGGCGCCTACTTCAAGGACGACGAGTTCAGGTTCTACACGTGGCTCGCAGCCGGCGCGGCAGTCATCATGACGATAAGCGCTCTGGCGCACGCCATGCCGGGCGGCGCGGCGAAGGTCTTCCGACACGCCGTGTTTCAGGTCGTGACGATTCTGACGACGACGGGATTTTCTGTCACTGACACGGAGCAGTGGCCCGTCCTGTGCCATTTGACGCTGCTGCTTCTGATGTTCATCGGCGGCTGCGCCGGCTCAACCGGCGGCGGGATTAAAGTTCTGCGCGTTCTCCTGCTGGCGCGCAGCGCCGGGAAAGAGATGAAGCAGACGCTTCAGCCCCACCGCGTTCTGTGCGTGCGCGTCAACGGAAAGCCCGTGAAGAACAGCATTCTTACGTCGGTGACGGCGTTTTTTGTGCTGTACATGTTCATTTACGGCGCTCTTGTCCTGTTCATGACGGCGCTTGATATCGACCTTGTCTCGTCAATGAGCGGAGTTCTTGCCTGTCTCAGCAACGTCGGCCCGGGCTTGGGCAACTACGGACCGGTCGATAATTATGCCGGAGTGCCGTCTGTCGGCAAATGGGTGCTGTCGTTTGCGATGCTCATCGGGCGTCTTGAGCTCCTGACGGTGCTCATGCTGTTTATGCCCTCTGTGTGGAGGCGCTGAGCGGCGGCTGTAAAAAGAGCCGCGCTGAAATATCGCGCGCTGCTCACTTTCTGCGCTTCATGTGTTACAATACAGAACAGTCAAACAGGTTCTGCGCTTTTGCCGCGAACCATCATTCTTTTTAAGGAGCCGTATCTGACATGAACGAAATTCGCCTTGCCGATTTCCGCGCCGAAAACCTTCTGTTCTCCATCAACCACAACTTCCAGCCCAAAGAAGAGAACATCTCTCTTTCGCTGAAAGTTGACCAGAAAGCCCGCATGAGCAGCAAGCCCGAAGAGCCCGTTTTCCTCAACCTCACCGTCAAGGTCTTTGACGAGGCAGAGGCGAACAACTATCCCTTCACCGCCGTCGCCGACGTGACGGGCGTGTTCTTCATCAACGCCGAGGGAACTGACCGCGAAGCCATTCTCCACGACAACGGAATGCTGATCCTTCTTCCCTATGTCCGCGCCATGGTCTCTCAGCTGGTATCGCTTGCCAACCTGCCCACGCCGGTCATCCTTCCTCCCCTCGATCCTTCCCAGATGCAGCCTGCCAACGCATAAACTTTTTTCAAAAACGCAAAAAAACAGGTCTCTGCACGCACCCGGCGCGCAGAGACCTGTTTTTATAGTGCGGTACAATCAGCGGGAGTTTGAGAGATAGCCGTCGCGGAAACTCTTGTAATCGGCGAGGTTTGCCTTGAGCAGTTCCGGCGTGTTCAGCCCGTAGGGGCAGCGTTTTGCGCAGGCGTTGCAGTGGAGACAGTTTTCAATGCGCAGCATTTTCTCGCACTCCTCGTCCGTCAGAAGACGCGCGGCAGGAGAACGGCGCAGAAGCAGACTCATGCGCGCGGCGTTCGGAATGTCAATTTTTGCAGGGCAGGGCAGACAGT
>JAXEJY010000075.1:0-5380 GCA_034101315.1 Pyramidobacter sp. | reverse complement strand
CCGCGTCCGCAGGCGCGGAACAGCGAGAAGTGATAGTTAGAGCGCAGCGTGTCGCCGTCATCGTTGCCGGAACAGACGTGGAAGTGCGGGAAGTCGAGCTCGCCCATCGCGTCAACTGCGGGCAGGAACGCATCGCGCGTCACAGTCAGCCACAGATGCCACGTCTTCATGTCCGACACGCCCTCAGAGCGCGCGCGGAGTTCGCAGTTCAGACATCCTTCGCCCAGGCGATTGGTGAGAAAGTCGCGCACTTCCTCAGCCGACTTCACGTGAGCAGTGCCGTTCAGATAGAGTTCCATTAAGCGCGCCCCCCTTCGCCGGCTGCCAGAGCCGCACGTTTGCCTTCAAGAATAACGACAGCTTTCGCGACGCCCTCGATAATTGCCTCAGGACGGACGGCGCAGCCGTGGACATAGACATCAACGGGAATAATTCTGTCGACCGGACCGACAAGGTTGTATGACTTGAAGAACACGTCGCCCGACGCCGCACAGTTGCCTACAGCGACGACGACTTTCGGATCGGGGATTTGAGCGTAGATCTGGCGCAGCTTGGGCTCCATGAAACGGGTAACGGGCCCGGTGACAACCAGCACGTCCGCGTGACGCGGCGTTCCCGTCAGCTTCATTCCAAAGCGCTCAATATCGTAGCGGGGCGTCAGCGACGCGACAATTTCAATGTCGCAGCCGTTGCACGAGCCTGTATTCAGGCTGAACACCCACAACGACTTCGGCAGAATCTGGAGATACGTTTCAAGCTTCATGATAAAACTCCCCCCTACACCAGAGCGCACACGAGGATAATCGCGGCAGTCACGACAAACCAGCCGACGTAATCCGTGCCAACGCCTGTGTGCATCGCCGTAAGACGAGCGTAATATCCCTTAAGCGCCTCGCGGAATCCCCAGTACGAGGAGCTGGCAGGCACAGAAAACACATCGGCATCGGGAACTTCGTTGCCTGAGTAGTAGATCTCATCCTGAGCCGTTCCCTCTTTGTAGTCGTCGCGGCCAAGCGACCGCACGCCCCACACATACACGCCGCACAGGACGACCAGAACGATCCACGGAAGAGCGCTCCAGAACCCCGCGCCTGTAAACAGAACGCCGCTCATTTACAAAGCACCTCCCAGAACTGCCGCCTGATACGCCGCTCTGTTCACGAGAGCCTCAGCCGCGGGACGCACCAGCGTTTCAACCGACCATGACGGGAAAAATGACAGCAGCAGAATTGCCGCACACAGGACCGCCATGCCGACGAGCATCGCGCGGGGAACTTCGCGCACACTGCTCAAAGCCGCGCGAGACGCTCCGAGGAACGCCGCCTGATAGACCTTCACGAATGAAGCAAGCGTGAGCACAGACGTGGCAAGCGCGACAACCATAAGGATGGGGTGGACAGCATAGACGCTCTCATAAATCATCCACTTGGAGACGAAGCCGTTGAACGGGGGCATACCGGAGATCGCCGCAGCGGCAACCAGGAACATGCCCGCTGTATAGGGCATTTTGCGCGCCAGACCGCCCATTTTGTCGAGATCACGCGAGCCGACAGCGTAGTACAGAGCGCCGGCGCACAGGAAGAGAAGCCCCTTGTACAGCATGTAGTTGATCATGTGGAACACGCCGCCCTCGATGGCAGTCATACCCCACGCTTTCATCGCGTCCGCATCGCCGAGCGCCAGAAGCCCGACGCCGAACGCCGTCAGCATATAGCCGACCTGCGAGACAGAGTGATACCCCATCAGGCGCTTGACTTCGTGCTGAACGACCGCCATGGAGACGCCGCAGAACATCGAAAGACAGCCCATGATAATCAGCGCCCACGGGACGACTGCCATGCCCATTGCCGTGCCGTACAGCGTGAAGCAGAAACGCAGCAGGACGACCAGAGAAGCCTGAGACGTCGCGACAAGCAGAACTGTGACGGACGCAGGAGCTTCAGCATAGGAATCAGGCATCCACATGTGCATGGGGAACGCGCCGCACTTCATGCCCAGAGCGACAAGGATGAAGATCAGCGTCACTTTAGAGATGAGATCTGTCTGGACAACGCGCGAGAATCCCGCCATGTTCAGCACGCCGTAACGCCCGTAGATGAACGCCAGAGCCATCAGGATAAGCATGGCGGACATCTGCGACACCAGCATGTATTTGAACGAGGCTTCAACGGATTCAGCGCGGTCGCGCCAGAACGCGATCAGACCGAACGACGCCACAGAGGCAATTTCCATGAAAACGAAGAAGTTGAACAGGTCGCCCGTCAGAATCATGCCCAGCGTGCCGACCGTCAGCAGAAGATACAGTGAAGAATAGTACGCCAGACCGGTGAATTTCTCGACGAACTTAATGCCGTATACAGCGCCGGCAAAACTGGACAGAGCTGCGGCAAACGCGAGAACAGCGTTGAAAGCGTCAACTTCAATGACAATGCGCACAGGGATGGCAAATCCGGAGGGCAGCGCCAGATTCCAGCTGTCAGCGCCCATCACATAAATCTGAGTTCCAAGAGCGCACACGCGGCACAGCAGCGCGAACACAATGAGCGTAACGAGAGCTGAAATGCCGAGCAGCCAGCAGCTGCGCGCCTTGCGCCCGCCGACGAAATTGACAACCGGCGACGCAAAAGCGCCGAGCATCGGGACCGCAAGCGCGAGGGCCGGCAAATGATTAAAGATGTTCATCCTCTCAGCCTCCTGATTTCACGGATATCAAGCGTGCCGTAATGACGGTACAGAAGGACAATCAGCGCCAGCATGAGCGCACTTGTCGCCAGAGCAATAACAATTGCCGTCAGAGTCAGAGCCTGAGGCGTCGGAAGGACAAAATTGTCAACGCCGGCGGCAGGCATCATGAACTTGACAGGAATGTAGCCGCCGTTTTTGTATCCGAGGACGATAAGGAACATGTTCGCAGCCGACTCCATCACGCCGACAGCAATTGTAATTTTCACCAGATTGTGCTCAAGCACGACGCCAACCAGCCCAATCAGGAACAGGAGCGCCACGACGAAATAAGGCATATTAGCGCTGATCATGCCCAGTCTCCTTTCCTTTGCCGTCAATAACGGCGTCATCCATGTTTACGCCGCGGAACATCACCAGCAGCAGAACGCTCAGCTCGCCGGCGACTTCTAGACCGACAGCCAAGTTCATCAGAGATACGGTCCCCGACGCGGGCCAGAACGGGCGAACCACATCAAGAAGAGCCTGAGGAACCGTCGCGAAGTTGAACATCATCGTACGGTCAAAGCCCCAGCCGATTCCCATCAGCCCAAGTCCAAGGAACAGGAACAGCCCAGTGTAGACGAGCACTTCATACGCGTCAAAGCTGACCCACTTGAGGATTTTCTTGCCGCCCTGAGTGACGATGAGCAGAGCCATGAACGTCGCAACCATTGCGCCGCCCTGGAAGCCGCCGCCGGGGGCCATATCGCCGTGAATGATGACGTACACGCCGAAAATGACCATGAACCACGCAAACATATCGCACGCTGTGCGCGCAATAATTGAAAGAGGTCTCATTTAAAGGCGTCCTCCCTTCCTGAACAGCAGAGTAACGGCGCTGACTGCCGTGAAAAGAACAGAAGACTCGCCGATGGTATCAAATCCGCGGTAGTCAAAGACGATGGACGTGACGACGTTGACGCACGATCTGTCAGGCACAGCGTGCGACAGATAATACTCATCCACAGCCACCGCCGCGGTCTCAGGCGCGCCGAAAACGTGCAGCGACGACATAGAGACCATGACAGCGCCGCCGACGATAATCGCTGCAATGACAAAAAGAGCACGGAATTTCATCGTCTGCCGCCTCCGTTTCCACGATGGACATATCCAAGCCCTGACAGGGCGATAATAAAGATAGCCGTATCAAGCGCCGCGCCGATTCCGGCTTCTGCAATGGCGACGTCGGGAGCCTGAAGCATGAAGAACTCAAGAGCCATAAGCAGACTGAACGCGCCGGAACAGATGACGGAGCACAGCAGATCGCGGAACCAGACTGAGAAAAAGCCCGTTACGACCAAGAGCAGAAGCACAAGAACATGCAGATTATCCACGGGTTATTCCTCCTCTTTCGCCGCTGCAGCGTCTTCTTCCTGAAGTTCTTTCGCGCAGAAGGCGTCGAGATCATCAACCACGGCATATTTAGGACGAATGCCAGAGCGGTACGCCGCGCGCGCCAGAACGTGCGCGCCGGTTGAGTTGGCAATCAGCAGACCGAAAACAGCAGCGATAACGTGAATGACGAGCACGGCAAAACGAGCTTCGCCCCCGCTTACAAGGCGGATCAGAGCGTAAACGATGACGCCCAGGGCGCAGAACAGCGTGCCGAGCGTGCTGCACTTTGTCGCTCCGTGCATTCTCATGTAGACGTCCTTAAAGCGGAACAGAGAGACGACGCCGAGCGTATTGACAAGAAGTCCCAGAATCAAAAAAGGGATGACCAGGACATGAAACAGAGAACTCATGAGCGGCTCCTCCTCTCAATGTAGCGGGCAAGGAACATCGTCGCGACGAACGAAAGTCCCGCATAGACGACAGCGAGGTCGATGAGCAGCACAGAGTCGTACGCCGCCGACAGAAGAATCATAATCGCGATGACGAGAGAGTTCATCGTGTCAAGGGCGACAGCGCGGTCTGCGTCAGTCGGTCCCCAGATCATGCGGACAACCGTTCCGAGCGCCAGAACACCCAAGAACGCCGCGCCAAATCCGAACAGCCACATAGCCATACTCATTTGACCATCCTCCTCACCCAGTCGCCAAAGGAACCGTAGATATCTTCTTCAGTCGGGTTCAGATCTGTCACGTTGATCCAGTGAATGTACAGATCGCCGTTTGTTTCATCGATATCAACGGTCATTGTGCCGGGCGTCAGCGTGATTGAGTCTGCAAGGACAGTCTGTCCCAGACCGCTCGTGATGCCTGTTGAAATTTTGACGATGCCGGGCTTGACGCGGCCCGTGATGATTCGCAGAGCGACGTCAATGTTTGCCTTGATGAGCGCAAACAGGAACGGTCCGAAAATATACGCCAAAAAAACTCCCCAGCGCCGCAGGCTGAGCCCTTCAAGCCCGTAGCGGCGCGACGTGCTGCGGCTTCTCACGGACATATACAGAATCGATGCCACCAAGAGCGCAATGACATATTCATATGCCGGAAGAGCCTCACCAGACCACGAAAGAAGCAGGTAGGTGATAAATGACAAAACAAAAACGAACAAACCCCCATACCCCCTTTAAATGATACCCCTTTAAATGATAAAAGAGACGCGAAAAGTCCCCTCTGAAAAAAACGCTCCTTCAGTCCTCCCTTCCGTTATTTCACCATTTCAGCCCGCAGTGAGCGCACACATGCGAGGGCGCGTCGTCGGGCAGCAC
>JAXEJY010000074.1:0-7543 GCA_034101315.1 Pyramidobacter sp. | reverse complement strand
CGCCGCGCGCAGTTGAAGTACCAATGCCCGTGCTTGATCTTGGAACGCCTGCCACATACGGCTGCGCTGATAAAACAGACAACCGTTCCGCGTTCGGCAAGGCTTTGGCAGATGTCGGCGAGCGCAGTTCCAGCAAAGAAGGCTCCACGCCTATTCTTGTATTCGACTGCGACCTCGCCGGGTCAGTCAAGACGGACGGTTTCATGAAAAAGTGCCCTGACAGATTTATCCAGTGCGGCATTCAGGAACACAGCACGTCGACTGTTGCAGGAGCAGCGTCGGCCGCCGGAACAGTTGCCGTGTGGGCTGATTTCGGCGTTTTCGGACTTGCAGAAGCGTACAACCAGCAGAGAATGAACGACATTAATCACACAAACGAAAAACTTGTTCTCACGCATGTCGGGCTTGATGTCGGGGAGGACGGAATGACACACCAGTGCATTGACTACGTATCTCTGATGTCTGACTTTTTCGGCTGGAAACTTGTTGTGCCCGTCGATCCGAACCAGACTGACAGAGCGACGCGCTGGGCGCTGGGACATCCCGGAAATGTCTGTCTCGCCATGGGACGCAGCAAAATGCTGCCGGTCTGCGAAAATGGCAAACCCGTTTTCGACTCTGACTTCACGTACGGCGAGGTGAAAAAAGTTCGCTCGGGCAGCGATGTCTCAATTATCGCCCTTGGCGCGATGACAGCGCGCGCTCTTCGCGCGGCTGAGTTGCTGAGCGCTGCCGGTATCAGCGCCGCTGTCTATGCAGTTTCTTGCCCGCTTGCGATTGATGAGGCAACTCTGCGCGAAGCGTTCCAGGCCTCTGCCGTTGTCACCGTCGAAGACCACAACGTGAACAGCGGCATGGGGGCTCTGTGGCTTTCACGGGCGGCTGAACTGGGACTGTCCTCTCGCTGTCTGCGGCTGGGAGTCAGCCGTTACGGCGATTCCGGTCCCAGCGAAGAAGTCTATGCTGCCATGGGGCTCTCCGCAGACGGAATCGCTTCACGCATCGAAACATTCGTAAAATAGTTCGCTGAAATGGAGGCGCAGGATGCTGAAAAATATGCTGCTTCATGTGTGCTGCGCCCCTTGTGCTTCAGCGGCAGTTCCAACGCTCTTAGCAGAAGGATGGCAGCCTGTGCTCTTTTTTTACGGCGGAAACATTCATCCCGCTGAAGAGTGGAGTCTGAGGGCGGATTCTGTGCGGAGACTGGCGCAGGCTTACAATCTCAGTTTCATCATTCGGCCTTATGAAACGGGCGAGTGGGACAGAGCTGTTGTCGGGCTTGAAAACGAGTCTGAGGGCGGCGCACGGTGTTCTGTCTGCATGAAGCTTCAGATTGAGAGCGCAGCCCGCGCGGCTCTTCAGATTGGCGCAGAGGTTCTCTGCACGAGCCTTACAACGAGCCCTCAGAAAAAGCCCGACGCTATCAATGCTCTTGGACAGTCCGTCTCAGCACAGCATGAACTGGAGTGGGAGAATAGGATCTGGAGAAAAAAAGGCGGTTTTCTTCTCTCTGCCAACGAATCGCGCCGTCTGAATCTGTACCGTCAAACGTGGTGCGGCTGCAGATACAGCATTGCTGCGAATTCAAAACAGGAATGAATCGCTTTCACGTCATTAAAGTGCGGAGAAAAAAATGAATCAGCAGGAAACGCATATCGGGAAACTCCCTCCAACAGTACTTGAAAAGCAGATATTAAAATATTGCGGCGCACACCGTCCTGAAGTTCTCATCGGTCCCGGCGTCGGAGAAGACGCTGCTCTGATCGATTGGCCCCGCGGCAAACTGCTGGCAGTTTCATCCGATCCGATTGTCGGCGCAGAAATCGGCGCGGGAAGATATCTCGTTCACGTCAACGCCAACGACATTGCCTGCAAAGGCGGCGATCCGGCGTATCTTGTCGTCACGCTCATCATTCCCAAGGAGTACGGCCGAGAGTTTGCATCGCAGGTCATGGCAGAAGCGCACGAGGCGTGCCTCTCGATCAACGTCTCCATTATCGGAGGGCACACGGAGATCACAGACCGGTATGCCAAACCGGTCATCATGGGAACGATGCTAGGGACGACAGATTATAATTACCGCGCTGACTCCATCTGTCCAGGCGACTGCCTTATCGTCACAAAGCACGTCGGCCTTGAAGGAATGTCCATTATCGCGCATGACCGTCCTGACCTTCTCAGCGACCTTCTGACACCGGAACAAATTGCCCAAATGCGTTCATGGCTCCATTCTGTCTCGGTCTTGAACGATGCGCACTGCATCCGCGACCTTGCGCGTTTTATGCACGATCCGACCGAGGGCGGATTTATGGGCGGCATGACTGAAATATCGCGTCTTGGACGGCTGGGAATTCAGCTCGATCACGACGCAGTGCCGGTACACCCGTGGACGAGGCGTGTGTCGCAAAAACTTGGGTTTGACCCGTTAAAGCTCATCTCATCCGGAGTTCTGCTCGCTGTTGTGCCGGAAAATGCCGTCAGCGTCGCGCTCTCGCGCCTGCATGCCGCAGGAATTGACGCCGTCGTTGCCGGAAGAGTAACGGAGAGCCCGTCAACCTTCGAAATAAGCACAGATGAAGAGCTTTGGCGCGTTTTAGCGATGGAACGCAGAAAGGAACGTTCATGATATTTCTGAAAAGAAGAATAGAGACGCTGCGCGCAAAACTTACCGCGCGCGATCTTGACGCGCTCGTCCTGATTGACACTGAAAAGTGCGGCTGGGAAAATGTCTTTTATTATTCAGGTTTTCAGGGAACTTCAGCGGTTGTTGTTGTAACGCACGACAGAGAAATTCTTGCGACTGACCCTCGATATCTGACGCAGGCCGAGCAGCAGTCGCCGTTTGAAATTCGCCCTGTCAGAGCCGGACAAAGTCAGGTTGATATCGTCAAATCTCTAACAGAGGAACTGAAGCTGAAACACTGCGGCATTGACGGCGCGAAGCTGTGCACTGAGACGTTTTTTGGCATCGCAAAACTGCCCGTTGAGTGGTTTAACTTTTCCGACGACATGGCGTGTCAGCGCAGAAGCAAAGATTCGCACGAAGTCGCGCTGATCGCTAAAGCCGCGGACATCGCTACAGCAGCCTATCTCGATACGCTGAAAGAAGTTCGAATCGGCATGAAAGAGATTGAGTTTGCAAAGCTCCTCGAGCTGAACATCGCTCGCCATGACGGAGAAGGAGTATGGCACAACAATGCCATGATCGTCGCCTCCGGCGTCCGCAGCGCCATGCCTCACGGGGTTGCCGGAAGCCGTGAAATGAAGCTGGGAGATCAGGTAACCGTTGACTACGGTGCAATTTACGGCGGGTATATGTCTGACTTGACGCGCAATTTCTCCCTTGGCGCAGTTAAAGATCCTGAGTTTTTGGACATTCATGAAATTCTCCTGAAAGCGCACAAAGACTCCGCCGCCGTGCTTCGCCCGGGTATCAGAGGGTGCGACGTCCACGCCGTCGCTCAAAAAGTTATTGACGATGCCGGATATGGCAAATATTTTGGTCACGGACTCGGGCACAGCCTCGGACTCGAGATTCACGAAGATCCGCGTCTGTCCCCCCTGTACACTGAAGAGTTGAAAGTCGGAGATGTCGTTACAATTGAGCCGGGGATCTACATTCCTGAGCGCGGAGGACTGCGCCTTGAAGATGATTATCTGATTACAGAACAGGGCGCATCAAGACTCTCCCCGCGCCTTCCGCAGGAGTTTGTCCACCTTGACCTTTAGAAGCTGATATTTTCATCACGCGCAATAGGAGCGTTTTTATTTCCTTTGTGATACAATACATTCGGTCAATCTTGACCAGAAGACTAAAGAAAAGAGGTCAGTTCTGATGAAAAAATATGTTTGCGCTGTTTGCGGCTGGGAATATGATCCCGCGGTAGGCGATCCTGATAACGGTATTCCTGCGGGCACAGCTTTTGAAGATCTGCCGGAAGATTTCGTCTGCCCTCTGTGCGGCGTCGGCAAGGATCAGTTTGACGAGGCTTAAGCTCTCCTTAAACTTTTTTTGGCATAAATCTCCGTCAGCAGAGATTCATGTTCGTTGAAAGCACGGCAGTCATGCACATAGGCGCATGTCTGCCGTGCCTTTTTATGTCTTGCGCGCTGACAGTTCTCTCTATCAGCTCGTCGCCCGCGCATCGATTCGGAGACTCATTTGCACAATCGTCCGCCGGGTGATTCTTTTTATGGTCTTTTCAGGTATAATAATTCTGTTTATCAATTTGTTTGAGCAGCAATGGAGGTTTTTTTCTTGTTCAGTTTTTCAATGAAAGTATACGGCTGTCAGATGAATCAGTATGACGCTGATAAAATTCGGACGGCCCTCATTTCACGCGGCGCAAGCGAGACGGACGAGAGTGAATCAGATGTTATTGTCTTTGTTGGGTGCAGTATTAGAGACAAAGCAGAGCATAAAGTATGGAGCGAGCTTGGGCATTATCAGGACCGCTGGAAGTCAGAACGGCGTCCGGTTGTCGCCATGACGGGCTGTATTGCGCAAAACGTCGGGGTTGACATGTCAAAGCGTTACCCTTGGGTTCGCGTCGTCTCAGGACCGCGGCACATCGGAATGCTGCCCGACGCGCTCGAAGCAGCACTTCGTGACGACCGTAAAGTGATCCTGCTCGACGACGATCCCCGTGAACTGCACGAACTGGCGTTTGCGCCTCTTGAAAGGACATACCCATGGAAAGCGTCTGTGATGATTTCGCACGGCTGTGACAACTTCTGCACATACTGCATTGTGCCGTACGTCCGTGGGCGCTTTGCGTCGCGCAAGCCGGAGGAAATCCTGACAGAGATTCGGCAGCTCGTTGATTCAGGCGTTAAGGAAATTTCTCTGCTGGGACAGAATGTCGACACGTACGGCAAAGACCTCGACCATTTCAGCTTTGCGGACTTGCTGCGCAGCGCGGCGTCAGTTAAGGGGGTTGAGCGCCTTCGCTTCATGACTTCGTACCCCACGGACTTTACCGAGGATGTCGTCAGAGCCATCGCAGAAAACTCTAACATCTGTCCGTCGATCAACCTGCCGATTCAAGCAGGAAGCGATAAAATTCTCAAAGCCATGAACCGCCGCTACACCGTGGAGGAGTACGCCGAAGTAGTCGGCTGCATCCGCCAAGGACTTCCTGAAGTGGGGCTGACGTCAGACCTCATCGTCGGATTCCCCGGCGAGACGGATGAGGATTTTGAATGTTCAATGGACGCGCTGAAGCGTTTCCGCTACGACCAAGTGCATACAGCCGCATATTCGCGGCGCCAGGGAACGCCGGCCGCTGCAATGGAAAATCAGATTCCTGAAGACGTTAAAAATCAGCGCCTGAACAGAATTAACGAACTTCAAATGAATATTGCGCGCGAGATTAACGCTGGGCTTGTCGGTAAAAAGTACAGTATTCTCGTGGACGGCAAAGCGTTAAAAGGAGACTTTCTCCAAGGGCGCACAGCTACGGACAAAGTTGTTCTTTTCCACGGCGACAAAACTCTGATAGGCTCATTTGTCGACGTTGAAATTCTATCCTCGGACAGCTGGTCATTGAAAGGCAAAATTCTTTAAGCAGGAGTTGAGAGCCAATGAATGAGCGAAGCAAAATTGCCTTGCTTGTCGCCGGAGCGCTGCTATGCATTGGAGCAGCCGGAGTAATGGTCCGTTCTTTTCAGGGCGACTGGCATGACCAATACGCCCCGACGACTGTTGCAGGCCCTGCGCTGTCGCTGAACGCGCAGCAGAGAGGCGTTTCGCCCGAGCCAGTGACAAAAATCGAAGAGGGCAAGCAGTATGCTTATATCGACGGCGCAGTACAGCGCAAGGGACTCTATGAAATTCCGCCCAACGGACGCGTCCAGCAGCTCATTGAAGCCGCTGGCGGAACTTTGCCCGATGCCGATATATCAGACATAAACCCTGCCGCACCAGTCAAAGACGGAGAGCGCATCACCGTCAAATTCCTGTCAAGAGAAACGCTGCAAAGCAACGCTTCAGAAAGACGTTCAAAAAAAACTTACTCTGACGCTTCCTCAGGCACAGACTATGTCTTCATCAACACAGCCGATGAAGAAGAGCTTCAAAGACTCCCCGGCGTCGGGGCAGTCATTGCCGAAAGAATTGCTGAGTACCGCAAAACGCACGGGCCGTTCTCATCAGTTGAGGATCTGCTTAAAGTCCGTGGCATCGGCGAAAAGAACCTGCAAAAAATGCGCAAGCAGCTGCGCTTTTAAAGGCGCATATGTCATCCCTGCTCTCGACAGCACCCGCGTTTGCCGTTTTTGAATTCTGTTTGGCAGCAGTTTTTCTGCGCGACAAAGGTTTGCCGTTGTCAGTCAGCCTCTGCGCCTCGTTTTTGATATTCTGCGTTCAGCTGCTGATTGCTGAGTCGCGCTGGAACCGTAGAAAGCTCATTTTTTCGGCTGCTCTTGCGCTCATTTCTGTCCTGATTTCAACACGGCTGTTCGCAGAGCTTGAAGAAGATCCGCTTCTTCCAAAGAACCTTGACGCGGAATGTGTCGTCGCAGAGCGCCGAAAATGGGGCGATTCTGGAATTCTTCGCCTGAAGGACAGCCTCGGCAGCGAGTGGATTATGAGAGAACCTAAAGACGCACAATCGCTGCATGAAGGAGACCGCATTAGAGTGCGGGCTTCAGTTTTTCCGCTGAAAAAGGAATCTGAACGGAACTCCTTTAATCCTCTGAGATATTGGAGGGCGCGTGGCGTGCACGGCGAACTGCAGCCTTCTTCTATAACGCTGCTGAGCAAAGAGTTCTCCTTTCACTGTCTGCGCCAGCGGCTGCGGGAACGTATTGCACTTTTGCCTCCAAAATCCGCTGCGTTAACCGCTGCCGTTCTGCTCGGCGACAGAGAAGAAAACCTCGCTGAAGATCATCGTCGATGGGGGACAAATCACATTCTTGCCGTGTCAGGCTGGCATGTCGGGATCGTCGTTGCTCTCGGCGGCGTCATATGGGGAAGCGGGCGCAAAGCCCTTATAGCAAATTCGCTTCTTCTATGGGGATACTGCTTTCTCAGCGGGGCTTCGATGAGCGCTCTACGAGCAGCCTGCATGCTCCAGTTTAGCATGGGAGCGCTCTGGTACGGACGCGGAGGACACCTCGCGAATTCTCTGTCTGTAGCTGTGCTCGCTATGCTGGTCTATAATCCGTGGGCAGCGTTTGATATCGGCTGGCAGCTTTCTGTTTTAGCGGTCTTTGCGCTGATTGGGCTGTCCTCTTTCGGCACAACAGCGTCTGCGTGCCTCACGTCGCCGCTCATTTGGTTTACAGCGTCGCCAATAACTGCTCCTCTCGCCGGAGGATTGAGCATTTCAGCGCTTCCCATTAATATCATGGCTTCAGTGTGTTTCACTTTTATTCTGGGAGTTGTTCTTTTAGCGTCTCTTCCTACGCTGATTGGCTTCAGCGGCAATTCTTTTTCCAGCGCGTCAGAGTTCTTGCTCACGCTGTGGGGACAAGTCGCAGACCAATGGGTCGAGTGGCTGCCGCGAGCCTATCCTGTCCACTTTTTTCCTTCATGGCTTTG
>JAXEJY010000073.1:0-5152 GCA_034101315.1 Pyramidobacter sp. | reverse complement strand
CCCACCGACACACCACCTCAACATCTCCTCACTTAACCCTAATTCCCTCCATAACCATACAGAATAATCCCCACCGTCTATACTCACTCCGTACTTGCTCTTTCCGTCATCGCCTCTATCTCCCCATCTACATACCTCTCTCACCTCTCCTCCGTTCACCCTTATGCCTACCCTTACCTCGATACGACATCTGCCCTCTACCCACCTCGGATATACTCCCCAGTGCTTTCCGTGTACACCATCTACATACCCACTCATACACCATCTGTACCCAGCCAAAACGGTGCTTTTGCCTACTCCGTTGCCCCCCTCGACCCATACGTCTTTACTACCTATCGACATATCAACATCCAAGCCCCTAAAGCCCGACATCTTAACATACTCTACCCTAATTTCCTTTGATTTTGCTTTTACTTTTTCCATATCAAAATTCTTTAATTTATACCCCCAAATTTAACGATTTTCCTCGACATACACACCCTATTTTATGTTAATATTTCAAAAAACGTCAGAAATGCCCCTAAAATCGACTTTCTCCCTAAAAATGATAACTTATACCATCCAATACCTAAAATGCGCTTAAATCGCCTAAAAATAGCCTTATTTTGGATGTTTCGTTGTTTTGTTGGAAAAAAATTTTAGAAAAATAAAAAAAATAAAAAAATTTGGGAGGGGGATTTTAGAAAAATAAAAAAAAATTTTGTGAAAGGGCAGACTTTATTTGGCACTTCTCCCTCGGGGGGTACGGTAATATCCCCTGCCGCCAAAACGCCGCCAAAACGCCTATATTAAAGCGAGGGGCGCAAATATAAAGCGAGTGCAACCGATGCACACGCAGCAAATATATTTGTAATATTTTTGTAATAGTCGGGACAAAAGAAAAGGGGACAAATTTTGCCCCCCGTCTCTATTGTTGTGCTTGTTATTTGCTTTCGGTGGTCGCTTTCGTGTCGGCAAATTTGTAGCCTAATTTCAAAGCGAGGGCGAGCACATCGTCGCCGTATATCTTGGCGCAAGTCGCCTCGCTGATTTCGGCAAAAAGCGCAATAGCGGCGGCATATTTTGCCACAAAAGCGGTGCGGTCGCTTTCGAGTTTTTCGCTTTCGATTTTCTTTGCGACTATCTTTGCGAAATTCACGAAGTCGCTTTCAGTGCTTGCAACCGCCTCTATTGCCGCTTTCAGTGCTTGCAATTTGTCTAAAAGTGTGCTTTCCTTTTTGGTCGTGCCGGCTCTATGTTTGCGCTCAATACCTATTTCGTCGCAAAACTCGGTCGCTGTGAACCCATCGTAAATTGTGCCACGATAATAGATTTTGAAAAACGTTTTATCTCCATCTTTTTTGGTGTGTTTCGTTTTATCAACTCGCCACACTCCGAGCACGTGTGCACCCGCAAACTTCGTGCGTTCTACTTCTTTAGGTGCATCGAGTGTGTAGCGGTTTGCGATTTCGGTTTGGTGCTTTTGCTCAACTTTTGCCGCTGCTATTTGCTCCGCCGTTGGCTCAGTCGCTTGCTGTTTGCTTTCATCGGTTGCGTTGGCGTTGCTTTCGTTGCTTTCATCGGTTGCGCTTTCATCGGTTGCGGTTGCGTTGGCGGTTGCGTTGGCGGTTGCGGTTGCGTTGTTTGCTTTCACGTTGTTGATTGTTTCGTTTTTAGTTGTCATAGTTGTAAGAATTTAATTTGTTAGACGTTATTACTGAAATCCACCCTTTGGATTTCACTTGCAAAGATAATATGTATTTTTGACCCGTGCAAACACTTTAACCTTCGTTAACTCTATTATATTTCGATTAACATTCGGGCGGTTTGGTCGGTCGCTTTATAGATAATAGATAACACACACACGCACATGGCACGCACCTACACGCATACACGCACGCACGCACGGAGCCGGTGATTGTACCTACATAGATACACACCACATTTAATCCACCAACATTTTGCCAACATCCAAACCAACCAACCATCCGACCGACCTAACCACATGAGCCAACCAAAACAACCAATCCACCTAACTATTTATCGGATTTAATCTAACCACATCCAAACGAGTATGAGCAAACAACAATGCAACCAAACTAACCACTCATCCCAACTACCGAACCAAACCACCCGAGCCTTTTATTCCTGCTGGATTTTTCCGAGGATTTAATCTAAACAATCCAAACTACATTCGAACCAACCAAACGAATCAAACAACATTGACAAATGCCAAACCATCCAAATCACAAACTATCAATCCAACTATTACAACCGAGTATTTAATCTTTGCAACATCCGATGCATTGAACAAGCCAAACTAATCACCGGCTAAACAACAAAGGCAACCAACAAAAACATCCGACAAAAATGCCGATGCAGCCTCTGATGTTTTTAAAGGCTAAAAAGATTGACAGCATCCGCTAACCATAACGGAATCCAACAACTCAACATCCAACAACCAAAGGTTACACACAAACAATGCTACCGACAAAACATCGGAACAACAAAGGCAGAGAAGCAACCAAAGGTTACAAGAGAACACCCGAAACAACAAAGGCGAAGAACAGGCGAAATGCTACAAGCAACCGAGGAAAAGGCGGCAAAGGCAAACACCCGAAAAAGCCGCCGATGAGAGAATAAGATTGGGAAAGACAACATCCCCACAAGGGGGATAAATGCTACAAGAGAAGATGCGGAACGACAAAGGTTACAAGATAAGCTGTGGAGTAAATTTGAAATAAGAAAGTAACCAAAGAACAAAGGTATATATATTGTTATTATTATATATATAATCTACATGTAGCATTTAAAGAAAGATTAAAGAGAATAAATAAAAAGAAAATATAAAAAGAAAAAGAAACAAGAGAAAGACGAAAGAAAGATTTGGTGGATTTGTGGATGATTTGGGGGTGTTTTGGGGGGTCTTTTAGTGTTAAATATATTTTAACGAAATTAAGTAATAATTAACTTGGGGGGGTCGATGAAAATATGTAAATTTGCACAAATGAAAATAAACACTATTATCAACATTTAAAACATTTGAATTATGAAAAATCAAGGAAAAAGATTTATTACAAGATTTCGCAAGGCACACGACCTTTACGGTAAGTACATTTCACTTCGGGATGTAGAACGCTTCCTTACGATTCAGGCATACTATGAAGGTTTATGCAGCATTTTCGAGGGGCGGTTATCCTATGAGGATTTTGCGTTTAGATTTTGCAAAAAACTTTGTTCAAAGGGCGTTATCGAGTTTCTCGGGTACATTATAGACCTTTCGCCGCTGCTCGACGATATGGATGCCCAACCGATTGTTAGACCTTTTAAGTAATGCCGGTGTTGTAATATCGCTGTAAGGATGTTTGGAAGATGAGAGGGGTTCGATTCCCCTCCATCCTACTAATTTTTAACTAATATTTTTAACCAACTAAAAAAATCTTAATTATGGAATCAATTCACGAAAAAATCCAAATGCAGGCACATATTGCCGCAGCGGTATTAATTGACACCATCCAAGATGCCGACAAAATTAACGGCAATGAAATCTGCAAAAATTTAGCACGAAATCTAATGATTAACAACGAGGATGTTTCCTCTTATGTAGGAGATGCCTCTCGCATCCTTGATGTCGATATATTCGACATTATAGACATTTACTTTTGGGCGGCAGCCCGAACCGCCTTACTCGGGGTGGCGAGAGAGCAAAAAATACAAATTAAGATTTCTAAATTTCCCCAAAAGTAAAAATAACAACATTATGGAAAAGATGAATAAAAATCTATCAAAGAACTTTTTTGCGAATGCATGTTACCGCAATTGGAGCAACGGCGAAAGCCTCGAAATGTTGAAAAGCACTCTTATTCGTGATGCCTTTACCGACATACTCGAATATGTAAGCAGCGACGAAATCCCCGATACATTTGCCGAGGATATATGCTCACAGGGAGCCGTCGAGATTGACGGATTTGTTTACGATTTCAGATGTTGGTTCTGGGTGTACCGAAGCCTCATAATAATCCGCACAATATCGGATTACAATAAAATGTTAGAAATCAATGAATAACTAAAAACATTTACTAACCAAATAAAAAACATAAACATTATGGAAATCTCAAAATTAAACAGAACCGAATTAATGCAAAAAGTTTACAACACTATTCTCGATTACGAGATGGAGGGCGACACCTCGAGCATCCTTTGGGATTGGTCGTGCGACACATCTAAGTTTATGAACTGGCTTATGGAATATGAAAATGCCGAGGAGCCGTTCTACATCTACATCAGACAGTCTGGATGTGAGGCTGGCTCACTCGATTACGTTTGCGAAAGATGTGCTACCTTGGGTGAACCGATACTTAGGATAAAGATTGAGAAGAAGTCCCACATTGACGTGAACTATTTAATTACTATTGGATTTTAACTAACTAAACATTTAAGAATTATGAAAAATATATATCAAATAATCACAGACAAGATTTTAGAGGAACTTGGTAAAGGTAATATTCCGTGGCGTAAGCCGTGGATTTGTGTGGGAGGTGCTTCATGCATCTCCTATACCACCCGCAAACCATACAGCATATTGAATCAAATCTTGCTTGGTGAACCGGGTGAATATCTTACATTCAATCAGGTTAAATCCCTCGGCGGCTCGGTCAAGAAGGGAGCCAAAAGCAAGATGATATGCTTCTATAACATTGTGGAAAAGGTTGTAACAAACGAAAAAGGAGAGGATGAGTTAAGAAGAACGCCTTACCTACGATACTACAATGTATTTCATATCAACGACACCGATGGCATCCCGACAAAAGAAAAAGCCGTTGAGTTAAAAAATACTTCACCAATCGAGGATGCCGAAAAGATTATAACCGACTATATCGAGAGAGACGGCAAACTAACATTCACACCCACACTTGGCGACCGAGCATTTTACGCACCTGCTACGGATTCAGTAGTTGTGCCGTTAATCTCGCAGTATGAAAATGCCGAGGAATATTACTCGACATGCTTTCACGAACTCACTCACTCGACCTTGAAGCCGTATCGCTGTAATCGTGAGAGCGACGGAAAGGCGGCGGCATTTGGCGATAAGGTTTATAGCCGTGAAGAGTTAGTTGCCGAGATTGGAAGCAGCATCCTTTGCTATGAAGCAAATCTTGACGATGCCAAAACA
>JAXEJY010000072.1:0-3156 GCA_034101315.1 Pyramidobacter sp. | reverse complement strand
TCATTCCTTTACCATGACATCACCCCAAAAGGCGATTTGTTAAAAGAATTTTTGAAAAGATGAAAAAACGCCGCTGCCGCAGAATATTCTGCGGCAGCGGCGTTGTGCGGGATACAATTGCGCTCAGCGAATGCCGCCGGTCTCTGTGCCGGTGCGGCACAGAAGGCGAGCGGCGAGCGAGATGATTCCTGAGGCTGCAAAGACGAGCAGAATCAGGACGATGGAAAATGCGCATGCCTGGGCGAACTGAAGCTCTGTCATGCACTCCAGAATGCGCGTCGTGATCAGACTCCAGCGCACCGACACGAGGAAAATCGTCGCGCTAATAGCCGTCATCGAGTGGATAAACAGATATTTCATGCCGGCAAGCACAGCGGGCAGAACAAGCGGCAGCGTAATTTTTCTGAACGTCAGCGAAGAAGAAGCGCCGAGACTTGCCGAGGCTTCCTCGATTGACGGGTCAATCTGATGGAGCGCTGCGATGACGTTTCTGATTCCCGCCGATGAGTAGCGGAATACGTACGAGGACACGAGGATTGACACAGTTCCCGTCAAAACAATGGGTTTGCTGTTGAACGCGACGATGTACGCGATGCCGACGACCGTTCCAGGCAGAGCGTAGTTCAGCAGAGACACCGTTTCAAGCGCCTTGTGCCCTTTGACTTTCAGACGCGCTGTGACGTAACCGACGAGCACGGCGAGAAGCCCGCCGATGGGCGTGCCCAGACAGGCGATAATCAGCGTGTCGCTGATCGCCTTGCGCCCGAAGTTGAAGACATAGCTGTAGTTTTCGAGCGTCAGCGTGTTGTTGATTCCCCATACCTTGACGATGGATCCCCAGAAAATCAGGGCGTAAATGTACAGAACAAACACGACAATGAAGAGGATCGTCCCCATGATGACGCTCGTCGCCAAGAATCCGGGACCTTTTATGCTGCTGCAGCCGCCTGATTTTCCCGAAACGGTGACAAAGCTCTTTTTGCCCAGCCAGTGATGCTGGAGGGCGTATACCGCGAGGGCGGGGACGAGGAGCATAAACGACAGCGCCGAGCCGCCTTTGAGGTCGTACATGCCCGTTATCTGAAGGTATGCCTGAGTCGGCAGGACGGGGAACGAGTGTCCAGCCAAGACAAGGGGCGTGGCAAAATCGGCAAGAGAGCAGGAGAACACAAGCAGAAACGCGTTGGCGATTCCCGGCGCGGCAAGGGGAAGCGTGACCGTCCTGAACACGCGCAGAGGCGACGCGCCCATTGAATACGCCGCGTCTTCGAGGTTGGGATCGATTCGGCTGAGAATTGTGGACAGGGTCATAAAAGCGATGGGGAAAAACGTGAGTGTTTCTGACATGAACGTTCCCCAGAATCCGTAGAAGTTGAAGTTTTCAATGCCGAACAGCTTCAGCAGGATTCCGTTGGGACCGAGAGACAGCGTCAGAGCGATGCTGCTCGTAAAAGGCGGGGATATCAGAGGGAGCATCGTGACGCCGGAGATAAACGCCTTCAGCCAGAACGGCAGACGCAGGCGCGTGACCGCATAGGCAAACATAAAGCCGAGCGCCGTGCCGCTAAAGCCGACGACCGTGCTGAGAATCAGGCTGTTGATTCCAGCCTGCCGGTCGTACCAGTTCGTCAGGATGGGCATGAAGTTCTGAAATGAGAACGATCCGTTTTTCAGCGCGTCAAACCACGCGCCGATGTGCTGAGCCCACGTGACGGGGGCGGTCGCGTTCGCCGCGGCTTCGCCCGGAATCCAGAACGTCAGGAGAAAAAGCCGCACGATGGGATAGACGACAAAAACTCCCAGAGAAATCCAGAGGAGGAGAACCACGACGCGCGTGGTCAAATCTGTTCGAGTGCTGGCGCAACTTTTCATAAGTATCAATTCACCGTCCAAAAAAAAGGGGCGCTGAGGCCCCTTTTTGACATTCAAAGCAGATAACAGCTGTTACTTGATGACTTCGTTAATCCACCTCTCGGTGAATCCTTTGCGGTGAGCGCCCTTCCACGAGACGTCAACAGTTTTCATGTTGATCTTGCTGAGGTCGAGGAGCGGGTTGTCCGTCTTTACGTCGGTGCGCGTCGGAACGTAGTTGATCTGATTGGCGACGATGAAGTCGGCAAATTTCTTGCTGGTTGCCCAGTCGACGAACTTCTTCGCTTCAGCGCTGTTCTTGGCGTTGGCAATAACGCCGGTTGCCTCGATGCCAAAGGAAACGCCGTCTTTCGGATAGGAGATGACGACGGGATATCCCTGCTGCTGGATGTCAAGAGCGTCGACGATGTAGAAAATTCCGGCTGCGCACTGACCCGTAGCGATGGGCATTGCACCGCCCGCACCGCTCTTGGTGTACATCTGAATGTTCTGGTGAAGCTTTTTCTGATAGGCAAAAGCTTCATCCTCGCCGAAGACCTTGACGAGCGAGTAGATGCGCTCCGTCGCCGTGCCTGAAGTGCGGGCGTCAGCCATCTGAAGCCCGTTTTTGTAGCGGGGATCAAGAAGGTCGTTCCAGCTCTCAGGGGCGTTCATGTTGTTTTTCTTGAGGAAGTTTTCGTTTGTCATGAAGCACAGAGGAATGATGCCGATTCCTGTCCAGTAGTTCTGCGGATCGCGCAGATTTTCGGGGATCGCGTCGGCGTTGGCAGGTTTGTACGCCTCAAAAATTCCCTCTTTGATGCCGGCAGCGTAGGTGTCAGCGGGGCCGCCCAGCATGACGTCGACCTGAGGATTTCCCTTTTCGGCAGTCAGACGGGCAAGAGCCTCTCCGGCAGAGAAGCGCATGAAGTTGACCTTGATTCCAGTGTCCTTCGTGAACTCAGCGAAGACCTTTGAGGCGTATTTTTCAGGCATGATGGAGTAGGCGTTGATGTCCGCAAAGGCGGGAACAGCCGTCAGGCACAGAAAAAGCGCGAGAGCAGAAAACTTTTTCATCATAAAAACAACTTCCTTTCTGCAAAATAAAATATGCCGCGTGGCGCGTGTTTGTATTATAGCCCTTAACGCTGGCGAATAAAAGAGTATATAATTTTTATTTTGCAATTTGCGCCGTCATAACGCGGCATTTGGCGGGTGACGTTTTTGAAAAAGAATGTTATACTTCATCGTTGGGAAGTGGGCCAGATAGTCGCTGCCGCGCCGCGGGAGAGGAAAGTCCGGGCT
>JAXEJY010000071.1:0-5562 GCA_034101315.1 Pyramidobacter sp. | reverse complement strand
TCTTTGCGGACAGCAAGCCCCCAGCGCGTATAGCCCTTCATCAGAACGCCTTCAATCACCGCCTGCCCGCCGACGGGCATGGGAGCAGGAGAAGCGTCTGAGGCAAGGGCAGCCAGCGGCGCGGCAAGAGCTGCCAGTAATTTATTGTTCATCTATTCGTTATTTTCTCCTTTAAAGTATCCGGCAAGCCACGGCTCGGCTTCGACGAGCAGGTCTGCCATGCGCTGAACCATCTCGCGGATTTCCCACTGAGCGCCCTTGACGCAGACGCGCTTGTCGTAGATATCCAGCAGTGAACGCAGATTCAGCGTAGTGACGAAATTCGTGCAGATTCCGCCGGGCAGGACGAAGCGTGCGTCCTCGATGGGCACGCCCAGAGCGACGAGCCGGTCATAGCTGTTCTGAGCGTTGCGCATGGCGTCTTCATAGACGCTCAGCGCCTCTTTTTCTGCAGCAGACGGCGGCGTGACGAAGTCAAAAAGACTTCTGCCCGTTTTTTCGGCGCTTTCGGAGACGTAGCGCTGGCTCTGAACAGACAGACTGACGCCGATTCTATGGCGGCTGTACTGAGCGAGGAGCGTGCGCGAAACGCCCTTGACGCCGTAGGTGACAGAGCAGTGCTCAAGGGTGCTCAAGTGCTTTGAGCGCACGAGAAAATCGACGAGCTTTTTCATGCGGCTCGCGCTTTCGTCAAGGGCAAAGATGTCCTGCGGAGCCATTTCGCTGTGGCAGGTTCTTCCGGCTGCCCAAATTGTCCGTAAAAAATCCGGGGTTTTGTTGAGTAACTTCACTTCCACGTCGCGTCCCTCCTCAACGAAACAAGCGGTTCCCCAAGGAGGAAAACCGCGGCGCGCCTGAATTCAAAAAAAACGGGGCGAGGCGCCCCGTTAGTCTGAAGTGGTTTCTTTCTGGCCGTAGTTCATGCCAGCATACTTTTTGTTGAACTTCTCAAGGCGTCCGGCTTCGGACATGACGCGGCCCTTCTTGCCGGTGAAGAAAGGATGGCAGGCAGAGCAAACGCCGACTTTGAGTTCAGGAACTGTGGCCATAGTCTCGAAGCGATTGCCGCATGCGCAGGAAACCTTGCAGGGGACATAGGCGGGGTGAATGTCTTTTTTCATAGCTTTGTGCACCTCCCAGCGTACAAAGATCAACCATATTACGATGGATAAATCTAACACAGTTTCCCCTTTTTAGCAAGTGGCAAAAATGCTTTTTTCCGGCAGCGGCTATAAATGCATAACCCCCGCGCCGACTCTGACGTGGTGGGATACAGCGTGATAAGCGGCGTCGCCGGAAACGGCAACAGCAAGCCACTGCGAGTTTCTGACAATGGCTATTTTGGCGCCGATACTGGCCTCTAAAATTCCCTGCGGAATAAAGGAATTGAACGCCTCCTGCGCCGCATGCATCAGGGCGTGCATGTCTGACGGCGCTTTGCGAATGACGCCGCCGTTGAGCGACGCGCCGACAAGAGCGCGGCTGACTTTGAGAGGCAGTTCCCCCGAAAGTCCGCCAAGCTCCGTCGCCACGCAGCGCCAGCTTTTTTTGTTCAGAACGTCCTTAATCGCGCGTTCCTCTTCAATGCTGCCGGACATCGCAAGGCACAGAGCAGCTTTGACAATAGACTCCTCTCCGGAAATGCAAAGAGGGATCGTCACAGCGCCTGTATCTGATTTTTCGGCGGGCTGCGGCGCGTTTTCGCTCTGCGGCGCGTTTGGCTTTTGAGCCGCAGGTTTTGAACCGACGGCAGTCTGCTCGATTTTTGCAGCTTCAGTTTGTTCCGCTTTGGTGTTTTCTTCGCTTTGTACAGCGTCGAGGTCTGTTTCTTCAGAAATGAAAACTGTCTGATCATCCTCGGGCGATTTTCCCGCAAATATTTCTTTCCATCTCATGAAAAAACCCTCCTCTCTTATAAACTGCGTCGCACTGCGATGCGCGTTTCTATCCCCGGGCAGAAAGCTCTTCAATCGCTGAAAGCCAGACGCCTGCCGAGCGGCACGACGTCACGCCGCTGATCATTCCGGAATTTCCGCCGCCGCGCGCCTGAAGACGGGCGTCTTTCAGCATGTCTTTCAAGGGCAGACTGCACTGCGCGCCGCTCATGACGACAAAAGGAATCTGCGCCGATTCTCCGTCGTCAAAAAGCCCGAGGACGACGCCGCACGGCGTCTCCTCACAGCGGGCAGACAGACTGGCAGTTGCCATGTCGCGCGGAATGCCCGTGAGGGCAAAGAGGCTGACTGACAGACTGCCGGCTGTGACCTCGTCAAACGGAAGCACAAGATAGCTCCGAATTTTTGAAAGAGTTTTCGAGAGCTCTTTATTTTCTGCGCTCAGCCGTTCAAGACTGCGCTCAAGCTCTGATGGCTTGCAGTGAACTTTGTGCAGCAAACGGCGCATAATCTTGCTGTACTCATCTTTTGATGACTTTGCGCCGAGGCTGAACGTCACCTCCCAGTCCGCCGGACCGCCTTTGAACGACTCGATGAAAATTTCGCCGATTTCCGACGTGCAGCTCACGTGGCTGCCCGAACAGGCAATGCAGTCAAAACCGTCAATCTCGACAATGCGGATTTCAGAGTCGGCAATGCGCCCCCAGTTGGCTTTAAGCTGAGTAAGTTTTTTCGCCTCTTCAACCGGCAGAATGCGGACGCTGACATCAAGCCCCTGAGAGACAATCTCGTTGGCTCGCTTTTCTGACTCAAAGAGAAAATCCCAGTCAACGGGCGCGGACGCGTGGAAGAACACTGATGTCTGCTTCTCCCCCACGGCTACCTTATAGATATGGACATCGTCGCGCGCGTTTTCCATCACTTTTGACAGGACGTGCTCGCCGCTGTGCATCCGCGACAAAACAGCGTTTCGCGCTGTATCGACGACGGCTTCAATCTCCATGCCCTCAGCAGGAAGCCCGCGCGAGAGCTTGACATCAAGCACTGCGCCCGCGTCGCTTTTCCGGCAGTCTGTCACCTCAGCCGCAAAATCCTGACCCGCGAGCATTCCGCTGTCTCCAGGCTGACCGCCGCCTGAAACGTGAAACGGATTAGGTTCAATGCACAGCTGCGCCTTTTTGCCCTTTAACTCTCTGACTGACTCAATACGGCACTTCATTTTGTACCTCGAACTCCTTTACTCTGCGGCGCGTCCTCCGCGCTTATCCCTCGAACTCTTTTTGCAGGCTTTTTCCCGAACTCATCAGGACACTCAGCATGCGAAGCTGTTCAACGTTGTCGCATACGATTTTGATGATGGCGGCAATCGGCATGGAGAGCAGCGCTCCGGCGACGCCCCACAGCCAGCCCCACATCATCAGCGAAACGAGGATGACAACGGGACTGAGATTCATGTTGTCCCCCATCACCTTGGGCGTGATGATGTTGCCGATGGTCATCTGAATCGCAAGGATCGCGGCAACCGTCAAAACCGGCTCAAACGTGTGCGGATAGAACTGAACGAGGGAGACAATGATGGGCGGAATCGCCCCGACAATTGACCCTACAGTCGGAATGTAGTTCAGCGCGAACGCGACAATGCCCCACGTCGAGGCAAAATCGACACCGATGGCGCTGAGCGCAAGCCACGTGCAGATCCCCGTCACCGCGCTGATGAGCGTCATGACAAACAGGAAGCGCCCGATTTGGCTTGACATGGTGTCAAGCATGTTGAGCACCTGCGTGCTCTTCGACGGAAACGCCTTTCTGACTTTGTACTCCATATACGGCGATCCGATCAGAATAAAAAGAAGGAACACAAAGACCATGACGGTCTTTGACGTCATTGTGACGATGGAGCCTGAAAGTGAAAAAAGATAGCCGCGCAGTTCTCGACTCCAATCGACGCCTTTAAAAATGTCGCCTGAAATATCGAACTTGACGGAGGCGTCCTTGGCAATGACGAGAAGCCGTTCATAGTACGTCGGAAACGCGTTGATAAAGCCTTCAAGCCGCTGGCTTAAGAAGTTGCCCGCCAGCGTCACCGCCCACAGGAGCAGCGCCAGCGAGATAACTGTGGTAATTTCGACAGGAATTCTGAATTTCGTCATCAGACGGACGCCGGGTACCAGAAGGTATGAAAGCATCCACGCTATCGTCAGCGGCAGAAAGACATTTTCTGCCATGCTCAGGACAGTTCCGGCAGCGATCACCGTCAGGACAGCGACGCATCCTGTCAGGATTTTTATATCCCGCATACACTCTTCCTCCTTTAGGCAGCTTCAATTTTCATACCATTATAGCCGTATTTGCACATAAAAAAAAGACGCCTTCGCAAAGAAGGCGTCTTTTTTATCAGCTGTTCCGTTAGTTGGCGAAAACAGTCTGCTCGGTGACAGGGGTCTCCAGAGCCTTGAGAGCGCGAACAACAAGATCGTAACGAAGCTTGTATTCCTCTTCGGGCTTAAGGGCGGGGTTGCCGAGCGGATGGGGAATGGCGATTGTGGGAATGATACGGTTGGCACCGACGCTCAGAGAGATCGGGACAATCGTAAGCATATGGACAACCGGGACGTCAGCGTTTTCTTCAATTGCTTTGACCATCGTTGCACCGCAACGAGTGCAGGTGCCTCAGGTGGAAGTGAGGATAACGGCGTCAACGTTGCCTTTCAGCTTCTGACCGATTTCCGTGCCGAAACGCTTGGCGTTGGCAACACCCGTACCGTTTCCGACGGTGGTGTAGAAATAGTCATACAGTTTGCCGAGTTTGCCTTCTCTTTCAAGCTGGCGAAGAACGTCAACGGGCAGAACTCTGTCAGGATCCTGGTTTGCATAGGTCTGATCGTATCCGCCGTGAGCGGTCTGATATTCGCCCTGAAGAAGGTCATTAACGCCTGCGATGCAGTACTCACCGTAGTTCTGAGCGCTGGAAGCGGCGATGTGATCGGGGTTGCCGAAGGGGACGATACCGCCGGAAGTAACCAGAGCGATCGTCGCCTTGGAAGCATCGGCGATCGCGGGTCTGGGCTCGACGCGGTCGAAAACGGGCATCTTGTACTCGGTCTCGAACTCTTCGCCCTTCAGTTTCTTGATGAGCATCTTGACAGCGCGCTCAGCGCCGACTTCGTCGTAGAACTTGTTGACGCGGACGCCGCGCTCGATGTAGCCTTCAGCCTTGGGCGTGCCGAGCTTCTCGCCCTTCATGAGGCGGAGAAGGATGCTCGCCATCGGGGGCACGGCTTTGCCCATGCCGCGGGCGCTGTCAGCAGCGCTGACGATGTACGTGTATTTCTTGTACAGGTCAACGCCGGGGTTCTCTATGTACATGGCGGAGACTGTGGGGATTCCGAGCTTTTCGCCGACTTCTTTGCAGACGGCGCCGCAGGCGGTGCCGTAGCGTCCGGCGTTAAACGCAGGTCCGGCGACGAAGCCGTCAGCGTTGTACTTCTTGACCTGCTCAAGAATCCACTCACTGGCGCTGTCCATGTTCTCTGCGAAGTAGGAGTCACCGCAGATGATGGTAGCGACGACTTCAGCTTCTCCCTTAAAGGCAGCCTTTAACGCAGCGCCGGGACCGACAACGCCTTCGCGAACTTCAGGGGCGATGTCAGCTTTTTCTTCTCCACCG
>JAXEJY010000070.1:0-9304 GCA_034101315.1 Pyramidobacter sp. | reverse complement strand
CGCCTCAAACGTCGTCAGCTGCGTGGACGCCAGAAAGATATTTTCCTGCTGACAGCGCAGTATAAGGTCGGCGTCAGCGCTTCGTCCGCACGTCAGCACAATGGCTGGCATGTCGCGCAGCAGACAGACTGCCGCGGCGTTGACGTGTCCCTGAACGGTCATCCACAGAAAGTCCGCTTCACCTTTTGCCATCACCCAGCTGAGCAGGTCGCAGGCGCAGCCTCCCTTGACGGGAACGCTTTCCGCCGCCTTCAAGTCGCCGGCGAGAAGTTCGGCGTTCAGAGCTTTTAAAGCGCATGTCAGTGTCAGAGTTCTCATCGTGCTGATTCCCCCTTATGTATGTTCTTTTTCTCTCGCGCAGGAACAGTTACGCCTGATGAAGCTGTCCTTTCAGCTCTTCAACTTCGTGCAGAAGCTGCTCGCGCATTTTGAACGCGCAGTCGGTGACTTTTGCGCGTCCTTTGACGACGTCTTCGGCAAGCGCCCTGCAGCCCGGACGTCCGCACGTGCAGCAGTCAAGGTGCGGCAGCTGAGCGTACACTTCCTCCAGATCGTTCATCATGCTCAGGGCTTTTTCAATGTCGTGCGACAGCGGCGGACGCTCGCGCGGCTGAAGCGTTTCGCACATCGTCCACACGTTGGCGCGGTACCATTCGCGCAGCTGACCGGCGTACTCCGGCAGAACCGCCCAGTTCATGTCGAGATTGGAAAGGCGTATCTGCGTCAAGTAACGCGGATTGAGCATTCCCACGCCGCCGATACAGCCTTGATCGCACACGCGGCACTCAAGGTAGTCAAGTCCCTGAAGGTGTCCAAGCTCCACTTCTTTCAAGATCTCAAGGACGTTTCTCATGCCCGACGTCCAAACCATCTTGAACTGATCTGCCGCCGGATTCATGCGGCGGTGGAAGCGCTTGACGTGCTCAATTTCGCCTCCTGAAAGCCCCCATTTCAAGTAGCGCGCGTCGGGGTCGGGCGTTTCGCCGCCGCCCGCGCCCATGAGCGAACGGGCTACTGCGCGGACGGAGACGACATGCTGAAAGTTGCTGGTGCAGCGCCCCTCGGGACACTTGACGAGCGCCACTTTTGCCGAACACGGAGCGACGAGGCACAGGCTCATATCGCTCTGTGTCTCGCGCCGCCACAGCTCGGCGGCAATTTCAAGGGGATTTTCCATCGGCACGATGAGATCGACCAGTTCGGGGAACGACGCCTGAATCAGGCGCACGACCGCCGGACAGTAGACGGAAATCATCGGCGCTGAGCTCGGCGGACGGCGCTGAAGCTCTTTGACGATGGTGTAGGCGGCAAGGTCAAAACCTCTGGCGAGCCACGGCGTCAGGTCAACGACGCCGTGCTGCTCTAAGCGCTGGCGGACGACGTCGGGAGAGACGCGAAAGCCTATTTGAGTGTACAGCGCCGGGTCGGAGATGACTCCGATATGCCCTCGCGCCGCCAAAGCCGTCCAGTCATGCTCTCTCAGGGTCAAAACCTGCTCTTCACAGTTTCTGACGCATTCGCCGCAGTCAATGCACAATGAGGCGTTCATGCTGAGTTTTCCGCCGACAAGGCTCAGCGCGCCGACAGGACAGACACGGACGCAGCGGCCGCACGCCGTGCAGCGTTCTTCTTTCAGTTTTAATCCGACGGTCATTCGCCTGCTCCTTCCATGAAAAAGACGGCGCGCAGAAGAGTTCCGCGTCCGACTTTCGTGTCGATGTCAAGCGTATCGGCGTTGCGCTTGATGTTGGGCAGTCCCATTCCCGCACCGAATCCAAGCTCGCGCACGGCGTCTGAAGCCGTCGAGTATCCTTCCTGCATCGCGAGTTCAAGATTGGCGATGCCGGGGCCGTGATCCTCGGCTTCGACGACGATTTTCTCCGGTTCTACGGCAATGCGCAGCTCACCGCCGCCGGCATGAATGACGACGTTCATCTCGGCTTCATACGCCACAACCGCGACGCGGCGCGCCAGACCGGACGGGATTCCCAGCGTCTTTAAATCTCTTTTTATTTTCGTGGAGGCGACTCCTATCTCGAGGAAGCCGCCCTCTTCAAGGTCGTATTTCCGAGCGTAGAGCATGGCGTCACCTCTCCGTAAGGGTACACGGCATCAGACCGCCGGCGTACAGTCTGGCAGACGCTTCATAGAGCGTCATGCCTGTCGACATCAGGGCGACTTCTGCCTCGTTCGACTCGTCGATGAGCTTCTGAGCCGGCGTTTTTCCGCGGGCAATCAGGACGGCTCCAAGGTTAAGAACCTGTGCTGTTCTGAGGATTTGGGCGTTGTTCAGCCCCGTGACAAGAAGCGCGCCAGGCTGAGCCATCGCGAGGACGTCGCTCATCAGGTCGGCAGAAAAAGCGCTCGTGACTTCGACATCGGCGCCGCATTCCGTCAGCAAACGCCCTTCAACGCATTTCAGTACTGTCTCCAGTTGCATCAGCATCATCCCCTGCAATAAGTTTTCAGACGCGCGCTCACGCGCTGTTTTTTTCCAAAAAAACGCGAACTTCGATGAGGTCAGAGAGCATCATGTCCCACGGCGAGCCGGGAGTGCGGCGCGGATTGCGCAGGAGGTACGCCGGATGAAACAGAGGGCGCAGCACCGTCTGCCGTCCGCCGCACATGACAGTGTGAAACTGACCGCGCAGCGCGTTAATGCCCGTTTTGACGCCGAGGAGCGTCTGCGTCGGAACGTTGCCCACCGTCAGCAGCATTTGGGGCTCGATAGCGGCAATCTGCGCATCAAGCCACGGAAGACACGCGGCGATTTCGCCTTTTAAGGGCGTTCTGTTCTTCGGAGGACGGCACTTGATGACGCTCGTGACGAACATCTCATCGCGGTTCATCCCCGCGGCGCTGAGAATTTCCGTCAGAAGCCTGCCGGAACGTCCGATAAACGGGCGTCCTGTCCGCTCTTCTTCAGCGCCCGGCGCTTCGCCGACAATCATGACGCGAGCGCGCTCCGGCCCTTCTCCCGGGACGCGGTGCGCAGGACTTCCGTCGCTGCACAGCCCGCTTTTGTTGCCGAGAGGGCACTGAAAACACGCGTTGATTCTGCGCTCAAGCTCACTGTATTCCGACATGCGCGTTCCTCCGTTTTCTCTTCCGGCGCGTTTGCGCGCGCTTTTTCATTTTCTTTTTTATTATACAGAAGTGCTGCCGAAAACAAAACAGAAAATCAGTCCGTTCTCTACTTTTCTGCCGGCGAAAAGGTATTGTAGAAAACCACAGCATAGCGAACTGTTCTTTTCAACAATGCTTTTTCATTCCGACTGAAGTAAACTTTTTCCAACGACAGAAAAAGAGAGCAGTTTTTTTTACACGAGGTGATCCTTCATGAACATAAAAAACATCGTCGCCGCCGTCATTCTGGCTGGCAGTCTCGCGTGCGCGCACAGTGCGCTCGCGCAGGAGATGACTCTGGCGCAGTGCGTCGCAACAGCGCTGGCAGGACATCCCAGTCTGACAGCCGCTGAAGGAACGGCTGAAGCGCGAAAAGCGCAGGTCAGCCAGGCGGCAGTCAGCCGCCGAACGAAGCTGAACGCGTCAGGCTCGTACAGCCGATCTGACAACGGGAACTGGGACACGGGCGTATCTCTGTCGCAGAACGTTTTTGACTGGGGCAAGAGCAAAGCGTCGATTCAAAGCGCCCAGCTGAGCCATAAGGCGGCGCAGGCTGATTATCTGGACACCCGAAACACAGTCATCGCCGACGTGAAAGCGGCGTATTACGGCCTCAACAAGACGGCGCGCGAAATCGCCGTGCTGCGCGATCAGGTCACAAACTACCAGAAGCGTCTGGACTGGGCTCAGTCGTACTACTCAGCCGGGACAAAGGCAAAAATAGAAGTGACAAAGGCAGAGACAGATCTTGCCAACGCCAAGCTGGCGCTCATTCAGTCAGAATCTTCTCAGGAGCAGTACAAAGCTCAGCTTGCCTCGGCGATGGGCGTTCCGGCGCTTCAAATCACCGCCGCTTCAGATGAGCTCGATTACAAAAAGTGGGACATTCCTCTTGACGAAGCGCTTGAACTGGCGGCGCAAAAGCGTCCTGACTTGGCGTCGCAGGCACTGCTCGTCGACAAGGCACGCGCCGACGTTCGATCAGCAGCTCTGACAAACGCCCCTGATCTGACGGCGAGCGGCGGATATTCATTCGGAGGCCGCAGCGCTTTCGATGACGATCAGTGGTCAGTGAAGCTGAACCTTGAGTTCCAGATCGGCGACGGCGGCATGACAAAAGCGAAAACCGCCCAAAGCCGGGCAGAACTGAAAACGGCTCAGGCAAAATACGACAAGCTGGCGCAGGACATCGTCCTCGAAGTGCGCAAAGCGTGGCAGAGCCTGAACGAAGCCAGCGCGTCCATCACAGCGGCGCAAATCGCGGAAAAGCAGGCAAAAGAAACGCTCGACCTGGCGCTTGGACGCTACAGGGCCGGAGTGGGCGACAGTCTGGAAATATCAGACGCCGTGGACGGATACGCCCAGGCGCAGACAAAAGTCATCGCCTGCCTTTACCAGCATCAGGAAGCGCGCCTTAACCTTGAAAAGGCAACCGGGAAGGTTTCAGCACAATGAAAAGCTCATTCATCAAAAAAAGCGCCGTTCTAATCCTGGCAGTTCTCGCCGCCGCAGGAGTCTGGCGCTATACAAGCACGCAGGCGAACAGCGCGGACATGAGCTACAGGACGGCAGCAGTCCAGAGAGGAAATTTGAGAAGCGTCATACAGGCAACAGGAACGCTCAACGCTGAGGAAACAGTCGACGTCGGCACGCAGATATCGGGCACCATCGACGAAATCTACGTCGATTACAACGATAAAGTGACAAAAGGACAGCTCATCGCCGTCATGGACGACCGCACCCAGCAGGCAGACGTTGACGTCGCCAAGGCGAATATCCTGTCGGCGAAAGCAGATCTGTCCAAAGCGCAGGCGAACCTTCTGAAAGCCCAAAAAGACCTGCGCCGCACGCGCGAACTGGCGAGAAAAGACCTGATTGCCCGCAGCGACCTTGACGCCGACGAAGTCGCCGAAGCGACAGCCCGAGCCGACGTCGAAGCTGCCAAGGCAAAAATCGCCCAGTATGAAGCCGCTCTGCGCAAGAGCGACATCAACCTCGGCCATACAAAGATCTACTCGCCGGTTGACGGCGTCGTCGTCGCAAAGAACGTTGAAAAAGGTCAAACGGTCGCCGCCAGCTATCAGACGCCCAGCATCGCCGAAATTGCCCGCGACCTCAAACTCATGCAGGTCGAAGTCAGCGTCGACGAAGCCGACATCGGCAGCGTCAGAGTCGGGCAGAAAGCCGAGTTCACCGTCGACGCCTACGCGTCGCGCACGTTTGGCGGAACCGTCACGCAGGTGAGAATTTCCCCCAGCACGACGGACAACGTCGTGTCCTACACCGTCATCGTCAAAGTAGCAAACGACGATGAAGTCCTCATGCCCGGCATGACGGCAAACGTCAGTCTTGTCGTCTCAGAAAAACGCGGCGTGCTCCTCGTCCCCAACAGCGCTCTGCGCTACCGCCCCGTCACGCCCTCTGAGATCAAGGACGCGCCGCCGTCGAGAAAACCCCGAATCGCAGAAGTCACAGCTCCCGCCGTCTATGTGCTCCAAAACGGCGAGCCCGTTAAAGTTGAAGTTGAAAAAGGCGTCACAGACGGTCAGAACACAGAAATTCTGTCGGGAGTTGAAGAAGGCGTCCGCGTTGTCATCGGCGTCAACCTGAAACCAGAGAAAAAATAACATGCCGCTCGTCCAGCTGAAGAACATCAGAAAGAGCTTTCTTCTGGGCAACGAACCGATTGAGATTCTTCACGGAATCGATCTCACTGTTGAGCGCGGCGAGTTCGTCGCCATGATGGGCCCGTCGGGGTCGGGCAAGTCGACGACGATGAACATCTTAGGCTGTCTTGACAAGCCCACGTCGGGCGAATATTTTCTTGACGGCAGAAATGTCGCTGAGCTTAGCCGCGATCAGCTTGCCCAGATCCGCAACAGCACCATAGGATTCGTCTTTCAGGGATTTAACCTGCTCCAAAAGACGACAGCGCTTGAAAACGTCGAACTGCCACTTCTCTACGCCGGAGTCGGAGCGAAAGAGCGCCGGCGCCGCGCCGAAGAAGCGCTCGTGCGCATGGGGCTGGAAAACAGGCTTCACCACGAACCGAGCCAGCTTTCAGGCGGCCAGCAGCAGCGCGTCGCCATTGCCCGCGGCATCGTCAACCGCGCGCCCATTCTCATGGCGGACGAGCCGACAGGAAACCTCGACTCAAAGACGAGCGACGAGATCATGTCGCTTTTCCAGCAGCTCAACCGCGACGAGGGAATCACCATCATCCTCGTCACGCACGAGCCGGACGTCGCCGCATTCGCCAAGCGCGAACTGTTTTTCCGCGACGGCGCGATCCTTGAAGACAAAATCAACGAGCACCCGCGAACTTTGAAGGAGAGTGAGCAGCCGTGATTTCATCCGCTGAGATTTTCCGCACGGCGCTCAAGGCGCTGCAGAGGAACAAAACACGCTCCATGCTGACGACGCTGGGAATCATCATCGGCGTCGGTGCGGTCATCGCCGCGTTTGCCGTCGGCGCCGGAGCGAACAAAGTCATCGACGAGCAAATAGCCTCCATGGGGACGAACTCCGTCACCGTCATGAGAGAGCGCATGGCGGCGTCCGTCAGCGACACGGCGAAATACCTGACTGAATCGGACGCAGACGCCATTGCCGCTGACGTTTCCGGCGTCGAAGCCGTCGCGCCGGTCGTCAGAACAAGCGTTCAGGTTGTCTACGGCAACACGAACTGGACGACTGAAGTCTACGGCAGCACAGAGTCGTTCTCAAACGTCCAGGGTTACACCGTCCGCACGGGCCGCGATCTGAGCGTCAACGACCAGCGTCAGGGAAATAAAGTCGCCGTCATCGGAAACACCGTGGCGCAAAAGCTCTTTCCCAACGAAACCCCGCTTGGAAAGTCAATCCGCGTGCAGAAAGTTCCCTTCACCGTCGTCGGCGTCTTTGAGCAGAAAGGGCAGTCAACCGGAGGCGGAATGGATCAGGACGATCTGGTTCTCGTGCCGCTGAAGACGGCGCAGAGCCGCCTCGTCAAGTGGAAAAACACGCCGGGACGCGTCAGCAACATCATGGTCAAAGGCGTATCCATGGAATCGCTCGACTACATCACCAGCGAGACGACCATGCTTCTGCGCGAGCGCCACAAAATCGGCCCCGGCGAGCCCGACGACTTTGCCGTGCGCAGTCTGTCGCAGATGCTCGAAGCCCGCCGCAAAACGACGAACGTCACGTCAATGCTTCTGGCGTCCATCGCCGTCATCTCTCTTGTCGTCGGAGGAATCGGTATCATGAACATCATGCTGGTCTCCGTCACAGAGCGCACGCGCGAAATCGGCATACGAATGGCAGTCGGCGCAAAGAGCATGGACATACGGCTTCAGTTTCTCATCGAATCTGTAACGCTGTCCGTCATCGGCGGAATTTTAGGAATTATCATGGGCGTCACCGCCGGATACGGTCTGGCGTCGGTCACTCAGGCGCCTCCAGTGTTCACGCTCAGCTCCATCGCCCTGGCGTTTCTGTTCTCGGCGCTCGTCGGGATCGGATTCGGCTACTATCCGGCGGCGAAAGCGTCTCTGCTCAACCCCATCGACGCCCTGAAGCACGAATGATTTTTTTATAAAAAGCAGTTCGCAAATTATCGTTGAGGATTGCTCAATCTGCACCGCGCGGGTGACTTTAGCGCTTCATTGTGATATGCTGTGTCAGTGCAGTGTTCCTGCGTAAACTGGCAAAGAGCTGCGCCCTGAGTCTTTCTGAAATCGATTTGCGGCAAAAGACCAGTCCGCAGCATCCTTTGCAGTCCAGCACAGACCTTGGAGAGGGTCTTGAATAACTACTACTCTATGATGTAAGGAGAGATGTTCATGAACAGCAGCTGCAAAAGTCTTTTAGCAGTGGTAGCCGCCGCCGTTGCCGCTACGGTGCTGGCAGTTCCTTCCGACGCGGCAGAGCGCCCGCAGATAAGCGGGAAAAGCGCCCTGATCAGCGCTGAAAGTCCTCGCTACGCGCCGCCTCCGCCTCCCCCGCCGTCGCGTTACCGGCGCCCGGCGCCGCCTCCTCCCCCGCCGCCTCCTCCGCACTACCACAGACGTCCGGGGCCTCCGCCGCCTCCTCCGCCCCCGCCGCCTCCTCATTACCACAGACGCCCGGGACCGCCTCCCCCTCCTCCGCCCCCGCCGCGCCGCTGGTAAAATAATTCCAAATTACCTCTTTAATACATAAAGAGCGGGAAACTGCCTCCTCGTTTGGAAGCAGTTTCCCGCTCTTTTTTTGCGCGTGATTTTCTGTCCTTGCGACAGAACGCGGCAATTGGTTCTTATTTCAAAAATCCGCTGACAATCTGCGCTTCAGCTTCTTCTTCCGTCAGCCCCAGCGTCATGAGCTTCGTAATCTGCTCGCCGGCGATTTTCCCGATGGCGGCTTCGTGGATCAGAGCCGCGTCAATGCAGTTGGCAGCAAGTCCGGGATTTGCGACGATCTTTGCGTCGTCCATGATGATTGCGTCGCATTCTGTGTGACCGGTACACGGGGCGTTGCCGACGATTTTCGAGTTGAAAATCTGCCGCGATCTGTCTTTTGCTACAGAGCGGGAGACGACGTCGGCGCTGGAGTTCTCGCCGTTCAGCTCTACGCTGTAGTCGCTCTGCGCCGTCTGCGTTCCGTGCGTCAGAAGACGCTCGCGCACGACGAGCTTGGCGCCTTTGTCCAGCTGCGCTGTGTTCGTGCGCACGGTGGAGTCAACGCCTTTTATCTGCACCATCTCCATCTCCATGAAGCTGTTCTCTTCCATGTAGACTTCCGTAGCGGGGTTTAAGATGCGTTTGCCCAGACCGTCGCCCTCGCCGTAATGCTTTTCGACGTACTTGACACGCGCGTTTTTGCCGACGTAGAAACGATGGATTCCGTCGTGCTCAGAGTCCTGAGATCCGCAGTTGCTGATTCCGCAGCCGGCGACGATGACGACGTCGGCGTCCGACCCGATGAAAAAGTCGTTGTAGACCATCTCCTTCAGCCCTGACTGGCTGAGGACAACGGGAATGTGGACGCTTTCGTTTTTCGTCCCGGGCTTGATGCGAATGTCAATTCCGGGCTTGTCTGTTTTTGTCGAGATGTCGATGTTGGCTGTCACGCTGCGCCCGGCAAGCTGTCCGTTCGCGCGGATGTTGTACGCGCCTTCGGGCACGCCGTGGAGATCGGCGACTTCCTGAAGAAGCCGCGC
>JAXEJY010000069.1:0-16843 GCA_034101315.1 Pyramidobacter sp. | reverse complement strand
GCGCTTCCACGTAATGCGGCGGACGTCGATGTTCAGAGCGTTGCCCTGGAAAATGTGGTTGTCAAGCATGGCGGCAAGCAGGTTGTTCGCCGCGCCGATAGCGTGGAAGTCACCCGTGAAGTGAAGGTTGATGTCCTCCATGGGGATGACCTGAGCGTATCCGCCGCCCGCAGCGCCGCCCTTGACGCCGAACACGGGACCGAGAGAAGGCTCGCGCAGCGCGACAACGGCGTTTTTGCCCAGTTTGCGCATACCGTCAGCCAAGCCGACCGTCGTCGTCGTCTTACCCTCGCCGGCGGGCGTCGGCGTGATGGCAGTCACAAGGATCAGCTTGCCGTCGGGACGATCCGTCTCCTTCAGCATGTTGTAGTCAATTTTTGCCTTGTATTTGCCGTAAAGCTCCAGATACTCGTCGCCAACGCCGGCGGATTCTGCAACCTGAGAGATCGGGAGCGCCGTCGTTGACTGCGCGATTTCAATGTCTGACTTAAAGGACATAGATTCATCACCTTTCATCAATACTGTTCAGATACAACGAACTGTCCGAAAAACATGCGCGAACGCGCGCAGATTTCTTTCAAACACGAGTTATGGACATGAATACATTTTAATTATATGAGAGCATTATTTTTCTTTCAAGCGGTAAAGTTTCGAAATTGTGCACTTTTTTTGTGAAAATCGCGCATATGGGATATCAGGCGCGGCGCAGAATCTGAGAATGTGATAAGATAAAGAGATAAAGAACAGCGCCGCAGCAAAAACTCCGCGGCGCGCTCGCAAAGAGAACTGAAAAGGAGAAGAACATGAAGAAATTTACCGTTGACGCAAAAGTGTTTGACGTCTTTCCCGACTATTGCCTCGGCGTTGTCGCCGCAGAGGGAATTGACAACTCCAAGGCTAATGCAAAAATCGACGCGCTCCTTGAGGAGCAGATTGCGGACTTTGTCCGGAAATATCAGTCGGAAAACGTCCGCGAAATCACGAACGTCAAGGCGTTTCGCGACGCGTTTGCCGCGCTCGGCATGAATCCCAACAAGTTTATGTGCTCCATTGAAGCCCTGGCGAAAAGAGTGCAGAAGAGCGCAGCACTGCCGCTCATCAATCCAATCGTCAACCTCGGCAACGCCCTGTCGCTCAAGTACATTTTGCCCGTCGGCGCGCACGACATCGGCAAGCTTGGCGCGGACATGGAAGTCCGCTTTTCAGCAGAGCAGGATCATTTCCTTCCGATGGGGGAAACTCAGGAGGAAAACATGCCGCAGGGAGAGCTTGTCTACGTCAGCGGCGGCACCGTCAAGACACGCCGGTGGATTTGGCGGCAGAGCGACGACGGAAAAATCACGTCCGAGACGAGCCGCGTCTTTTTCCCCATCGACGGCTTTGAGAACCTCAACGCCGAACACGTCCTGAACGCGCGCGACGAACTGGCGTCCGTTCTTCAGGAAGAATACGGCTGCCGCGTCAGAATCGGATACGTCAACAGGAAGGAAAACTCCTTTGATCTAGAGTAGCGCGCAGCAGACCGAATCCGCAAGAATCTGCTACTGCGCCATCTTTGCGATAAGGCGGCACACCGTCTCGCACAGAGCAATGCGGCTGTCGTTAAAGCTGTGGTCGCTGTCAATCATGCAGCACTCCTGAACAGCATTGGCCGCGTGCGCGGCAAGCCGGTTCCAGAGCGGGAAAATCATGTCCTCGGGCGGCGCGACCGCGTCGTTTTTGCCGCCGACAAAGCAGATATTTCTGTCCTTCAGGTCGTCAAAAGCCTGAGAGAACGCCATTTCCTTCCAGCAGCTCTGTGCGTTCTCCATCAGCGACGTCTGGGATTCCTGACGCAGACAGCTCCCGATGGGCAGAAGCGCGGCAAACGAATCGACCTTTTCGTTCTCGAAGAACCACGGCATGTCGTACGGTGCCATGCAGACACCGCCCTTGATCCAGTTCAGGCGGCGCATGGCGTTGATGCAGGCAAATCCGCCCATGCTGTGCCCGACGATGAACATGTTGTCCGTGTCAATGGAGTATTTCTCCGCCGTTTCGTCGCTCCTCAGCCACTCAGCGACGGCGCAGGCGTCCTCGGGCAGTCCGGAAAACGTATAGAACCCCTCGCTGCCCCATGCGCCGCGGAAAAAAGGATTCACCGCGACACAGCCGATACGGCGCAGACACTGAAGAACATCGTGGTTCGTCGTGTGCCCGGGAAAACCGTGCAGCATGATGACGCACGGGTGTTTTTCATCCTTTCTGCCCCCCGGCAGAAGCGTGTATCCGTACAGCCGGCTTCCGCCGCTTGTCACCTCCAGCGCTTCAGTCGAGGGCTTCCTGTCATCATCGCCAAAAACGCGGTCGCGGAAAATGAATTCAGTGTTGAGCATGAGAGAAGTCTCCTTTTTTGTTGGTCAGTTGCAATTAATATATTATCTCACATTTTAGTCACCAAGCGACCAAAATGTGAGATACAAAGCTTACTCGATCTTAATTTTCCAGTAACCCTTTCTGTCAGAGCCGACGCGCTCGATAAGAGAGTGTAAAATATTTTGTGTAAACGCGGGTGTGTAAAAAATAGGAAGTCCCCGCCTTTTCCTGTAAGATAGCATCACCCAAAACACCAGCAAGCTGATGTCTGCGAGTGTTACTGGGCATGCCGAAATCGCTGAAACACTGATCAAAGCCGGTGCAGATGCGAACGCGAGCAGGAAAGACGGTATAACGGCTCTCATGATGGCAGCTCTCCATTCAAACGGCACAGCGCTCGACGTTTTGCTGTCCTGCGGCGCGGATGCGAAGCTCTCCGATAAAGACGGTCACAACGTGTTTTGGTATCTGCCGCAAAACGACAAAATGTCCATCGAAGAGAAAGAACGCTGGGCAGACAGAATTTTTGAGCTCATGAAGAAATAAAGGACAGTAAAGAGGACTGAACGCAAAGGCGCGAAGCTGTTTGTTCCGCCCCTTTGCGCATTCGTGCGCAGCCTCAACAAACAATCCGTCAGACGGAGCATTTTTTCACGCCCCGTCTGACGGATTTTTTTGTGATTCGTTCTACACCAGAACGCGGCCGTCCTGGACGATGACTGTTCCGTCGAGTTTCAGCAGGGGGCGGGTAATGACGCCGTCCATGTGCAGTCCGGCGGCGACGGTTCCGCCGAACGTGTCGTTGCTGCCCAATGCGACGTGGACGGAGCCGTAGATCTTTTCGTCCTCCAAAATGACGCCGGTGACGCGGGCTTTGTCGTTTGTGCCGATGCCGAGCTCTGCCAGGTTGCGCGTCTTTGTGTCCGCGCCGAGGATTTCGTTCAGCTTTTCGGCAATCGCGCCTTCAGCGTGAACCATCAGTCCGTTTTCAAAGGTCAGGACGACGGGCTCTTTCAGCGTTCCAAAGCCGACGAACGAGCCGTCGATGTACACTTTTCCGTGTGCGCTTCCTTCGACGGGGGCGATGTAGCCTTCTCCGGAGGGAAGGTTGCCTGACTGGCCTTTTTCGCGGTATACGCCGGTGCTGGCGTGTCCTTCGCGTCCTTCAAGCGACATGGTGAGGACGTATTCTGAGTCTTTGCCGGTGACGAGCTCTGCCGTTTTTGCGGCGTCGAGGAGGCGCGTCAGGCGGCGCGTCAGCTCTGCGACTTTGTCGTAGTCCGCTGTGATTGACCCGTTGAAGAACATATCCTCGGTGATGCGCGGCATCGTGGCGACTCGGCATCCGGCAGCGGCAGCGCGCTTGCGCGCCTGGGTGTGCGTGATTGACGCTCCCAGCGGCGCAATGACGACGTCTGAATGCTCCATGGCGTACGCGGCAATGTGCGGCGGCTCCATGCCGTTTCGCGGCAGAACAGGAATGCGCATGGAAATAGTCTGCGCTCCGAGCTGCGTTCCTGCGGCAAAGAGGCTTTCGCCGATTTTCACGGTTGTGTCGTCGTACAGAACGAGCAGGCGCTCGCCGGCTTTCAGACCCATGTTGACTTCAAGAAGGTTTTTGGCAGCGGAGATAAAATCCATGTCAAGCTTCCTTTCTGTGTCTACGCAAGTTCTGCGAGGATACGCGCGGCGCAGGACCGCGCAAGAATAACCGGTTTGCCGGTAATGGCGCGCGCCTGTTCTTTCATCTTCAGACTGTACCCCATGCAGTCCATGACCAGCACGTCTGCGCCCCACGCAGCAAACTGCTCTGCGGCTTTGGATATGCTTTCTTCTGGGGTGACATACGGAGAGGCGCCGATAGAAAGGGTAGTGTCTGAAATTTGTGACCAGCGTCTTTGTGACTGCTGAAGCTGGTCGGCTGACGGCATGAATATGCCAAGTCTTGCCCCCTGCGCGACTGCTTTTACCATGTTGAAGAGAATTTTCTGTGGACGCAGCAGAAGTCCTTCTGTCGGGAATTCTGGAAACTCGCCGGTGCAGAGCAGAAGCACAGCGGAAATTCCTGCTGCGAAGTGCTCCTGGATTTTCTGCTGCACGAGCGGAGTAACGGTGCGTTCGCAAATTTGAACTGATGTCCCGTCAGTCAGGCGGGTGACAAGAACATAGTCCCCTGCGTGCGGGGCCATGGCGCTGATCTGCTGCCGCGTGAGCCCATCGAGAGCGCCGGCTTCCACCAGCTCGATATCTTTACCCAGAATGTACTGTAAATCTGGAGTTATGTCAGCTCTCGGCGCTTGTCCGATTGTGACTGTTCCGACTTTGAGAGTCATGACGCTGCCTGATTTCTAGAGTGCCTGAGGATCAGCCGCGGGGAGATTGCCCATGCCCTGAAGATTATTCATGGCGCCGTAGCGTTCAACAGCCAGCGCGTACTCTTCTTCAGAGTAGAATGAGCATTTCCCCTCGCCGAATGCTTTAGCAGTTTCAATGGCAAAACGGACGGCAGATTCGATATCTGCGGGCTGGCTGCTTCCGGTTCCGCAGCCCGGAACCATAACGCCCGATGTGAGCGCGACTCCAACGACGGGCGCTTTTGTTGCGGTGCAGGGCTGGAGGATGCTGTTCAAGTGATACAGTCCGTTGCCGTACGGAGTGATGTCGGTCATGGTGAGGGCAAACACCTTGGGAGCCTCTCCTGTGACATAACTCATGAGTTCAAGCAGATCTTCGCTCGTGCGCAGAATCCATCCTTCCTTGACAGTCGGGGAAATGGCAAAACCGCGGCTGTTGATGATTCTGTTTCCGCGAGTTGTGTCGATGGATAAGACGGCGTCAAGCTCATCAGTCATCTCTTCGCGATTTGCGATGGTCATGTTAATGGGTGAGCCCATGAACGGAACGGGGTCGTGCGGGCGAGTGGGGGCGTTCGGGCAGATGTGCGTCGAGACGAACACGTCTCCTTTCAGCCTGTCGCCCTTTTTTGCCATATCGGTCAGTTTCATGGCAATTGCAACGGCGGACACTGCTCCGTCAGCGTCGGAGACAAGTCCAATGCGTTCAGGGCGCGCTCCAATTCCGCCGAGGCGTCCGACGATGCCAAGAGTCGGTGCGCTGCCGCCATTGTGTTTTCCTTCAGTCCCCCAGAACCAGACTTTGACGAAATCGGTAAATCCTTTGGGGCCCTGGACGGTTTTTACGGTAATCTGTGAAGGATCGACGCCCAGATCAATAAGCGCCTGTTTCACAGATTCTCCGGTCACTTTGGGCGAGTCGAGCAGCTCAATTGAATTCATTGTATGAAAAAGAGACATGATTGTACCTCCTGTGAAAATTGAAAATTAGTCTTTGAGCTCTGCATACGGCAGAATGGATTTGCGCACGATATCTTCAATGGGGCTGAGAAGTTCACGGCAGAACATTCCTGCTCCAAGCGGAATATTTCGGGCTGGAACGAGTGTGACGATGACATGCTGCCCGGGATGCAGACCTGCTGTTGTAACGGGCATACCTGTTGTGCCGTCCAGCGTCATGATGAGGTCTGGAAATGTTCCAAGTCGCGTTCCGTCGCGCTCAAGTGTCATATATTCATTCCAAAATGTCAACTCACAACCGCCTGCCATGATGATTCCATGGTCAAATCCGCCCTCTGTCGTCAGCTCAAGAGAATCGACAGTGCCTTGGGCGATAATGCTGCCGCCCAGAAAATCGACAGCGGCCTGAGCCACTGCTTCAGCGCCGCGCGCTATGGCGCTACGCATGCGCATTCCTGTTTCAATGGCAAGGCGTATGCCGCCCGGAGCGGCGAATTTCTGAACGTACTGCGCCCGCACTGGATTACGGGCAACCGCTACGAGTCCGCCTGCTTGAACAGCGCACTGACGCACAAGGGCTGCGACTGACTCCATTGGGCCTCTGAATGACGCTTCAAGATAACGCCCGGCATCAGGATTTCCGCCGGCTGCCGCCTGGCACGAAATAAATTTTTTGTCGCGATGAAGCGCCATAGACCCCATTGTTCCAGTTGGGTGAGCTCGTCCGTTGCACGGCGCGTCAATAATTGGAAGGCCGGACATGGCGGCGGGAAGCCAGCCGTTAAACGTCGAACCTCCGCCGTTTTCATTTGTAATGAGTCCTGCCGGAGTCGGGACGCCCAATTCCTTAATCAGTTCAATCACTCTGACAGTGGCTTCGGGTTTTACCATGGAAGCTTTTGCCGCAGGAGCTCCGACGGCAGAGCACGTCAAAAGTACGGATTCTGAGTCTATTTCATCGAGTGACACCAGTTCAACAGGTCCGGCTGCAAGAGCCGCTTCACCCAGTATTCTGCCTTTTGCCATAGAACCGCCGCCCCCGCCGCCCAGAAATGAGCCGCCGACAAGAGCCGCTTCTACGTGTTCCTGTGTCAGTCTGAGACGAGACATGTTTTTCTACCTCCATAGCGTAAAATATTTGACAGCATGGCGCCTGCCGCGCGCAGAGGGTCGATGACAGGAATGCCAGTGCGCTGACTGAGCATGGGAGCTGCGTTGATTGTCGCCAGCCCCGTGCACGCCAGAACAAGTATTTTTGCTCCGGCTTTCTGCAGCTGTCTAGCAGATTCTGTCAGCCAGTCTGCTGCCTCAGGACGAAGCAGGTCAAGCGTTGTATGAATTGCCTCAGGACGGAGAGAGCCGACAATCCGTGTCCCGAGAATCTGTTTCATTTCACGCGGAGTGTCGTCGGTGATGCCCAAAACTCCGACAGGCAGATTCCAGACGAGCGCACAGTGGGCAGCGGCGATTCCCGCGCCGATAACTGGAATGGAAAGCTCTTCTTGCAGAGGTCTGACGCCAGGGTCGCCAGCGCAGCTGATATAGACCGCGTCAAATCCTTCTTGCGCAAATCGGCGCCCTTCAGCAGCCACTTTGCCGATGGCTATGCGTTCAGTTTCATCATCATGAACGCCCTCATACTGTTCAGGAATGCAGCGAGATGTTACAGAAAGAGAAGGAAATTCGGACTCTATAATGCGTCCGTGCGCCTGAAGAAAATCGTCGTCTTCAGTTGTCAGAACGCGAATGAGCCCCACTTTTTTTCTGTCAGTCATGCGTTCATCTCCTTAAAGGCAGACAGACGCGATCAAAAGCTCGCGTCTGTCCGAGAAATTTTTACCACAGACCGAATGAACGTCCGATGGCGTTGAAGAATCCAAACAGTCCGTCGCCGGCGACAAAACCAGCGCCGCAGAGCTGCATGGCTTCCTCGTGATCTTTGATGAACAGAGCGCGCAGAATAAGAGCGACAACCAACCCTACGCCGTAGACCGGATTTTTAATCAGAAGCCCGGTAGCCAGCAGAATGCCAAGTCCTTTTTTCGAACCGCCGGCAAGCTGAATCAGAGCGCCGGGAACTGCCCAAAGCAGCATTTCGCGGAGAATTGCAAAGTCTGAGCCAGCCTTGACCGTAGCAGCAAAGACACGGCTGACAGGCGGAAGAAGATTCAGATTGAAGTGCATATTCATCAGTAAGCCCACAACGACGACGGCAATAAAACCGCCGAGCAGCTCAGCGAACATCTGCTGACGGCGTCCGTCGAGCTCGTATTCATGATTTTCTCCCTTGCCGCGGATAAGCCAGCCAGTTTTGAGGTCATACCCCATATCGGCGAAGCAGGGACCTGTGCTGGAAACAAAACCAGCAAGGACAGCCAGAGCCGCAGGGGGGAAGTTCATAAACAGACCAAGACTGACGAAAATGACCGTGACGGCAAAACCGGGGAACCAGCCTGAGTGCATGGCGCACAGCCCGACGAGAATTGAGGCTGCAACAGAAGAGAACGTGCACCATACGACCCAAAGCGCCAGACGCGGAGCTGGCATAGACGTCATGAAACCAGTAATAACGGCAAGAATCAGGGCAGCTGCAGCGAAGTAGGCTACATGCGCGGCAATGGCCTTTTTCGCAGCACTGTTATTAACGGAATCTGTATGAATCGCTTCTGAAGCTTTGCGCGCATTTTTCTTAGAGAGCATGGCGATTGCCTGAAGCAGCGAAATAAGCCCTGCGCCGATCATGAATCCGTGCGGGATATATGTTTTGCCCAGATCAGCAGGAAGATTGGCAAGTCCCAGTTCTGTCAGCGCGGGGACAAGTGAGGGATAATACCCGCGGATAAGGAGACCGATGGCAAGCGCTGACATTGACCACGGATTGGCGATAAAGGCAATGCCGACGCCTGCCATGGGAATGCCGCCGGCAAGGAACGGCTTAATGCGGAAGCCTGCTCCAAGCGCGCCAAGAATAATGCCGCCAAGAAGAGTGCGTCCCTTTTTGCCGCCTTCATCACCGGCGATGATCGCCTGAGCAGTTGCAATTCCGGGTGCCCAGGGGGCAGATGCGGGGAACAGTTCAGAGTCAAAAAGCCCGTAAACCATGTGCATTCCGATGAGCGTTGCAAGTCCAGAACCGATGAGCATGGGAAGAATCAGAGACGTGTCGTTGAACACATAAATGATGCCGACAGAAAGAAGACAGCAGTTTGCTGCGGCAAAACCGGCGCCGGAGGTCATAGTCTGTACCAGATTCTGACGGTCAAGGCTTCGGAATGACTTGAAGCTGGAGAGCGGCATACGCGCCAGCGCCATGGCAAATAGCGCGCCGATAACCGACGTATTGGGAGTAGTTCCAATTCGCGAGATTATCTGCATACAGATAATCGCTGCAAAAACTGCCATGAGAATGCTGACCACAAGAGTATTGCGCTCAAACGCTTTTACATGCGTGTCTTTTTTTGCTTCTGACATATGAGTACCTCCCATTTTTATAAAAAAATAAAATGCAGTTTCAGATGGCGGCCTCTGAAACTGCATTTTATTTTAGTTTTTTATTTTTGAAAAACAATGGAAATATGCACAGCGTTCAGCGGCAGCATTGTGCAAATTCACAAAAAATCATTGTCGGTGTCTGCATAAAAGATGCGGCACCGCGGTAAAGGCGGGGCCGCATTATGAAGTGCTGTGCTGAACTTCGTGACTGAATCAGTCATACTGACTCAGCAGAACCCAATGGAGAGATCTGTGCAATATTACAGCGTGACGAACATAGACATGATCCAGACGGCGATGAATCCGGCGACGCTTCCGATGGCAGTGCCGACGGAGCAGAGGATCAGGCCTTCCTTCATATCAAGGTCGTTGGAACGGCAGACAACCCAGAAGTGGCTGGCGTTCGCGTGATAGAAGAACGATGAGCCGGCGGCAATCGCCAGAACGGCGATGACGGGGTGCAGTCCCAGAGCGGGCATGAGAGGCAGGATAATCGCCGAGCCGGTGACGAGCGAGACGGTTGCGGAACCGTTTGACACGCTGAGCAGCAGAGAGACGAGGAACGGAACGAACACGGGAGGAAGGTGTGTCGCAGCAATCAGTCCGCCGAGGTACGTTCCGACGCCCGAAGCTTTGAGGACGGCGCCGAACGATCCGGCAGCGCCGGTGGCAAGAATGATGAAGCCTGAGCTCTCGACGGCTTTGTCGAACCACGCGTAAACCTGTTCTTTGTTCAGCTTTGACGTGTCGAGGAAAAGGCACAGGAACACGCCGATGAACAGAGCGATGACGGGGTGACCAAGGAACGCGGAGTAGACGAGAATCGGAGCGCCGGCGGGAAGCATCATGCTCATGAAAGAGTGGGCGCAGATCAGGAGAACGGGAACCAGAATGCAGGCAAACGTCAGGAACGCGCCGGGCAGTTTTCTGTCAGTTTTGATGCTGAAATCGTCATTTGTGGCCTGTTCGATGTTTTCAACCGTTGCGGGCTGCGGATAACGGTTGACGCAGTAGCTGCTCTTGCACCAGAGCATTGCGGCGAACGTGTAGGCAAGCGCGGAGACAAGTCCGAGAGCGATGACGAGACCAAGGTCGGCGCTGAGCGTACCGGCGGCAGCCAGAGGGCCGGGCGTGGGGGGGACCATGGTGTGTGTCGCGAGAATACCGGCGTTCAGAGCACCCAAAAGGCAGATGAGCGGAACACCGCTTCGGGCTGAGAGTGAACGGGCGACAGGCGAGAGGATGACGATTGCTGAATCGCTGAAAACGGGAATTGACACGAGGTAGCCTGAAATAGCCATCGCCAGCGACGTGCGTTTTTTGCCGACCCATTTGAGGATCGTGTTCGCCAGGACAAGGGCGCCGCCGGTCTCTTCAAGGATGACGCCGATGGCGCAGCCGAGGATGATGACGATGCCGATGTTGCCGATTGTCGAACCGAAACCGCCGGTGACGGTCGAAATGACCTTGCTGATGGGGAATCCGAAGGCGATGGCGCTTCCAAGCGCGACCAGAATCAGGGCGACAACAGGGTGAACCTTGCATTTCATAATGGAAATAATAAGTACGGCGAGGGCGATGAGCATTACAACGAGAGAGCTAAAATCAGCTTCCATCAAAAACTCCTCCTATCCAACCAACACATGTGATTTTTTTCTCCTGCGCGTTGCCGCGCACACGGTTTATATACCTTAGCATAATTTTTCTTTAATATTTTTAATATGGCGTCAAATGCTCCTTTTCGCGCGTGAATTGCGAATTTTGTCACATAACTGTTTTTTAACATGGTGATAAGATACACTTATTCTTTGTTTTTATGTTTTTGGCGGCGGTTAAAAACATTTCGTCGCGTTTGTGGCGATTCGCCGCTGCGCGCTCTGGATTTTTATACTTAATTAGGTATAATTCATAAATAAACGCTGTTTCAAAACTGACGGAGATGACGCCATGAATTCCAGCATACTGTACACGCTTCAGCTGAACGTCGTTTTTCTGCTGATGATCTCGTTTCTTATTACCCGTCTCCCTGTCGTTCAAAAAATTCTTACGGGCAAAAAAGAAAGTCTTTGGGACAGGGCGGCGCTGATTTTGCTCTTCAGCGGCATCAGTATCTGCTCTACCTACATCGGGATCAACGTGGACGGCATGATCGTCAACACCCGCGTCATCGGGGTTTTGGCGGCAGGGCTGTTCGGCGGCCCCGCCGCTGGAATCGGCGCGGGAGCGTTTGCCACGCTGCACCGTGTGTTCTATGACCCCGACGGCTTCAGCACAATGGCCTGCGCGCTTTCAACGCTGATTGCCGGTTTTCTGGGAGCGTTTCTCCACGATATGTACACGCGGACTGGGTATCGAAATCTGTTTGTGATTCTGATTGCCGCGGGGGCAGAAACTCTGCACATGCTGCTGATCCTGCTGCTGTCGCCGCCCTTTGAGCTTGCCCGATCCGTTGTCAGCCGGACGGCGCTGCCCATGATCTGCCTCAACTCGTTCGGACTGATGATATTTATGTTTGTGTTCAATCAGGTCTGCGTGCAGCGCGACCGCGATTCCGCCGTCAGAGTCTGCGAAGCGCTCAAAATCGCCGACAGCGCGCTTCCGTTTATGAGGCAGGGACTTGCGCGCGGAGAATCTCTCGACAAAGTTGTCGAAATTATCCTGCGCTCGGGGATTTGCGACGGCGTCCTTTTTACAGACCGTCAGGCTGTTCTCGCGTGCGGCTCGACGGAGGGCTCTTTCAGCATTGCAGCGGGCGACGCGCTGCCCCAGTTTGCCGAAAGGCTGATGCGGAGGGGCGGATTCGACACCGACGTCATAGTTGAAGAGAGCGAGCGCGCGGCGTATCAGTTTTCGCGCCAGCAGCAGATTATTGCGGCGTCGCTAATGGTCAGGAAAAAAACGATGGGCTGCATGATTCTCATCGTGAAGAAAAAGCTTTTTTCTCCTGAGTTTGACGCTCATTTTGCGGAAGGACTCTCGAACCTCTTTTCCACGCAGCTTGAGCTTGCTGAGATGGACGAACTGAAGCGGCAGTACCGCGCCGCCGAACTGAAAGCGCTGAGATCTCAGATTAACCCGCACTTTCTGTACAATGCGCTCAACACGATATCCTGCGTGTGCCGCGAACAGCCTGAGCGCGCGCGTCAGCTGCTTTTGACGCTGGCAACGTATTACCGGCACACGCTGAGCAACGCCCGTGCCTATATGACGCTGCGCGAGGAAATAGAGTGCATTGGAAACTATCTCGTGCTTGAAAAAGCCCGTTTTGAGGAGAAACTGATCGTGGAGTACTGCCTTGAATGCTCAATGGATCAGCTGATCCCCGCTTTTATTCTCCAGCCCATCGTTGAAAACGCCGTGAAGTATGGCGCCGACACGCAGGGAGTTCGGCATGTCTCTCTGCGCGCTGCCGACGACGGCGATTATCTGGTCGTCACAATATCCGACCGCGGACAGGGATTTCCGCAGCATATTCTTGACGGCTTTGCCGGCGCGCCCTATCCCCAGCAGCATTTCGGCTTGCTCAACGTTGACAGGCGGCTCAAAAACATTTACGGCCCAGCCTGCGGTCTGAAGCTTCATTCTTCGCCGCAGGGGGCGTGCGTGGAAGTTCGTTGCGCCAAAGCACAGAACCGCGAATTTATTGAGGAGAATATGTCATGCGCATAGCTGTTATTGACGACGAGAGCCCGGCGCGGCGCGAGCTGTGCCATCAGATACGCAGCTTCATTCCGGAGGCTTCTATCGACGAGGCTTCAAGCGGCGGAGCTGCTCTGGAGATGGTCTGCAAGACACCCTATGACCTTGTGTTTCTTGACATCAACCTTGGCGACATCAGCGGAACGAGCATTGCCGTCGCCGTCAAAAAAATCAACGCGGACGCCCAAATTGTGTTCGCCACAGCGTATCCCGAATACGCCGTGAAAGCTTTTGAGCTGGGCGTGACGGACTACATTCTGAAACCGTTCGATCCGGAGAGAATCCGCGATGTCCTTGAGCGCTGTCAGGCAGGCATGGCAGCTTTTGCGCAGAAAACGCCTGTTGAGCGTTTCGCCGCCGCTCATGACGGGCGAATTGTTCTCATCAGCACAGACACGATTATCTCCATTGAGTCAGAGGCGCGCGGAGTTGTCGTCCATACGACCGATGGCGATTACACGGACAGAAAAAGCCTCAGAGAATGTGAGGCGCGCCTTGCGTGCGAAAAGTTTTTCAGAATTTCCAAGAGCCACATCGTCAATCTTGAGCATGTCGTAGAAATTGTGCCGTGGTACAACAAAACGGTTGCCGTGAAAATGCGCGCCCTCAGTCAGGCGCTCCCAGTGGGCAGAAACAAAAAGAACGAGCTGTACCAGAGGCTGAACGCTCTGTAAACAGCATTATGATGTGCAGATGTCCTGCTTTACGGCAGAGCAGAAGAAGCAGAGCGTAAATGGAGAACAAAAAAACGAGAGTGCTTTCCCGAGACGGGAAGGTACTCTCGTTTTTTAGAGTGCGCAGGATCATTGAAGTCTGTCAGATTTCTGCGGCTGTTGTGTATTTTCAGAGACGATGATTTTCGAGAAGAAAAAGCGCCAGCTGATAGGGCGCTGATCCGTACCGTTTCAGCGGGATAAGCTGTTCAATCCGTTCGAGTCTGTAGCGCAGTGTGTTTCGGTGAATGTGCAGAGCCTGAGCAGTCATTGCCGGCGATGCATTATGCGCAAACCAGGAGCGCAGTGTGGAGACAAGGCTGCCTCCGCTTCGGCTGTCCTCATCGAGAAGAGGCTGGAGACAGGTCTGCGCTGCTTCGCGCAGTTCCTGCGGAAGAGCGCCGCTTCGCACCAGCTCCATCAGCTCAAGCTCCTGATAGACAAAAACGCCTTCTGTGAAGCTGAGCTGACGCCCTATTGACGCCGCCGCCTGCGCTTCAGCGAACGACTGAGTGAAACGTTCAAGAGGAAAAGGGCCGGAAACTCCGACGCAGCAGTTTTTCAGCGCTTCGGGCATGTCACTCTGGAGAAATCTGACAAAATCACCGGCAGTCTCCCGAAATTTTGCTGCGGCGATGAGGCGCGCTGTTTCATTGACGCTGAATTTTGAAGCGCGCAAAACAAGCACTTCTGACGGAACTGACGGAGGCAGATTGTCCCACTGAAGAGACCATATCTGCTGCTGAGGAGACCAGCCGTGCTGCGTGAGGGCGGCAAGAAGTTCTGCAGGATCCTGCTCAAGCCGGAAAAGGCTGTCGGGATCAGACGTCTTTCTTTTCTCTGCGCTCTCAGCCTGAAGAATTTCTTTCACGACGGTTCGCGCCGCCGTTGAATAGGCAAATCCCATAGGCAGAAGAATCAGCGGAAAGTTCAGGCTGTCGGCAAGGTGCAGAACCTCGTGCGGCACAGCGTCGATAAAGCGCCCGAGTTTAATGCCGAGTCCGGCTGCGCCGCTTCTGCTGAATGATTCTATAATTTGAACAAGTCTGGACGGCGTATCGCGGAACGCATAGCCGGTTGTGAACGTAAAGCTGTTTGCCGTCCCCCAGCGCTCAGGGTCGGGCACTTCAAGAAAGTCGACTGACTGTACCCTGTGCTCAAGCCCGCGTTTTCCGGCAAGCACTCTGTGCCCTTTAAATATGAGAAGCTGAAGCATTTTGGCAACCGTAAACAAAAATGCGCCCCCCTGCGGTTTTTTAAGACGTTAGACTTCGTTTCTGTGCGCTCTGTACCAGCACGAACTGTGCAGCGCGGCTGACGGCGCGCAGTGCGTGCTGAGGCAGTCGGTCAGTGAATCAGCGCTGCCGGCTGGCGCTTGATTTTGGGGGCGCGAGAGCTTTTGGACGGTCTGGAAAAATGCCTGCCCTGCGTCCTCGTCGTCAAACGTCACGGCAAGCGTGCAGCCTCCTTCGCCGCCGCAAATGCCGCCGCGCGCGATAATCTGGACGTCAGACGCTCCCAGAATGCGGCACGCTTCTGTTTCGTCGATCACTTTGCCCGGAATGGGAATCAGTCCGCACGGCATTCCCATGGACAGGTCAAATCCGCTGCGGGAGCAGGCGCTCATGGCGTCGTCGAGCGAGCAGGGCGCCCACTTTTCAAGTCCGGCGGCGACGATCATCTCGACTCCTTCTGACGGAAGCGCCGTGAAAAAGTGAAGCGCGTTGCCCAGCGGACTGCCCGACAGCATGGCGGCGCGTCCGTCTCTGTCGACGATGTTTGCGCCGATAATGCAGACGTCGCCGCGCGAAAATGAAATGCGTCCGTCCCAAATTTCGGCGTCGCGCGCGGCGACTTCGCCGTTTTTCAGAAGAATCGAGTGAGGCGCCGAGCAGTTTTGAGAGAGCGTTCCGGCGCCTTTGGCGGTGAGGCGTCCGCAGATTTTAAGCGGCGTGCCGCACAGCGTCTCAGCGGCAATCGACGCAGTCGTTCCGCCCTTGATGATGAGCTGATGGCTTTGAAGAGCGGTTTGAACCTGAGGCAGCTGGAGCACAGCCTGAATGATGAGCCGCTTGCCCGCCTCCGCGGAAAGAGTGATCTGAATCTTCATGTTTCTCTCCTTAAAGCGCAATAATACTATTCCTGCTCCCAGTTTCTGAACCCCTTGCCCAGAACTTCTGCGGCAACGGAGACGCGCATGAACGCGTGCGGGTCGTTTTTCTTGAGGAACAGCTTCAGCTGAACCGCCTGATGCGTCGTCAGAAGAGTGATGATGACGTCGCGCGGCGCAGCGTCAAAGCCGCCGTGGGCGTTAAAAATGGTGACGCCGCGGTGGAGCGTGTAGACAATGTAGTTGCGCACAAGCTCTGTCTGCGTCGTGATAACCATCGCTTCTTTGCGCGAGGAGAACGAGCGGAGATCGCCGTTCATGACGACAGAGGAGACATAGGACATCAGAAATCCGTAGATGATGCTTTCAATCGGGACGATGGCTGAGAACAGGAAAATAATCGCGAAGTTCAGCACCATGGCTGTGCTTCCTACTTCCACGCCTGTGCGGCGCTTGATTGCCGCCGTCACGATGTCGAGACCGCCGGACGACGCGCCGACGGAGAAAATCACCGCCAGAGACGCTCCCTGAAGCACAGCGGCGACAAAAACCAGAAGCATCCTGTCGCTGATGGTCGGAACAGGCAGAAGCGTCATGAATTCAAGAGCAACTGAGATAAGAACTGTAGAGTAGGCTGACCAGTAGAAAAAACGGCGCGGCAGAGCTTTGTAGGCGTAGATAAAAAGCCCGAAGTTCAGCACGGCTGTGCCGATGCTCAGCGGAATGTTCCACACGTAGTTGCACAGGAGCGCAATTCCCGTCACTCCCGATGTCGGCAGTTTCGCGGGCTGGACGAACAGCACGATGGCGGCGCAGTACGCCAGCGAACCCAGCGTGACTGTGAAAAAAGTTTTTATCTCATCGTGCAGAATATCAGGCGGCATGTGCAGACGCTCGCTTAACTTTTCAAACATAAACAGATACCCCCTTAGAAATTTCCGTCGAAAAAAATCATCACTTTATTATACTCCGCCGCCGGCGGCAAAGATATGCCGCGAACTGCGGAGAAAGTGGCGCCCTTTTCTTGTTTTTGATTCATCGTGCGGAGCGCATAAAAAAATCTCATTGCCCTTGCGGACAATGAGATTGAAAAAATCATATGGAGCGGAAGACGGGATTTGAACCCGCGACCCCAACCTTGGCAAGGTTGTGCTCTACCC
>JAXEJY010000068.1:0-4240 GCA_034101315.1 Pyramidobacter sp. | reverse complement strand
GCAGGGCGATTTTCTTGTAGATGCCTCCGGCGTATCCCGTCAGACTGTTGTCAGAGCCGACGACCCTGTGGCACGGGACGATGATGGAAATTTCATTGTGCCCGACAGCGTCGCCGACTGCCTGGGCGGACATGCCCTTTTCCGGACTCCTGAGCGCGAGCGTCCTGGCAATTTCGCCGTACGTCGTCGTCGTGCCGTAGGGAATGGAGCGCAGGATATTCCACACTTCCATCTGAAACGGCGTTCCCGTCAGATGAATCGGCGGCATGAAATCCGGCTCCTGCCCTGAAAAGTAGATGTCCAGCCAGCACTTGACCCCGGCGAAAAGAGGAATTTCCTTTTCCTCGTGCTCCGGCGCCAGATTATGCGCGTAGTATTTTTCGCGCTCAAACCACAGTCCAGTCAGACCGACGTCGTCGGCTGCCAGAAGAATATCGCCAAGCGGCGACTCATAGAATGACGTGTACTGCATCGTTTTTCCTCCTTGCGCGGTATGCGCTCTTCGCGCTGATTGATAAAACAGAGTGTTTTAGTCAATGATACCACGGATACGGCAGAAAATACACCGTGCAGGAGCATCTATTCGTAGTGAGTCCGGCAGGAAATCACGACGATCTGTTCGTTTTCTATGCGCTTCACAGCCCGAACGTCCGCTTCATCTCCGCCTCCAGCGTCCCGTTCTTCGCGTGCTCCAGCGTGTCGCACAGGCGGATGTTGTTCTTGCCGATGCGGAGCGTTTCGCTGAAGCCGAGGATAGAACGCAGGCAGATGCGGTAGATGATCTCCGTCGGCGCGCAGCCGTACACCTGCTTGGAGAAAATGTGCTCCAGCCGCTGCGCCCCGTCGGGGAACAGCGCCTTCATCCGCCCGCTCTGATAGAGCCGCTTCACGATCTCCGTGATGTACATGCCCGACTTCATGTAGAGGTCGGCGAACTTCGCGCCCGGGTCGTCGAAGCAGCCGGGATTCTCCCGCTCGAGCGCGTCGACCATCTCCGTCACGACCTTCTTCGGCGTGAAAATCTGGTTGGTGCGCTGCGGCGGAATGTAGTCGAAGATGTCGCCTGTGACGTCCGGCTCGAAGTAGTCGGCGAGCTCGGCGCGCCGCCTCATGAACTCCTGCACGGCGTCGTTGAACACCACCTCGTCGAACAGGTGTCCGTCAAAGTGCTTTATCTCGCCCGTCTCCGTCTTGTAGTCGCCGCCGTCGCGCAGCATACGGAACTGGTCGAGCGTCACGCCTTTGCCGTTCTGCGGGTTGACCGTCACTTCCCAGAACACGTCCTCCGGCACGAGAGAGTCGAAGTTCGCCAGCGTGGTGTTCTCGTCGCCGTACGCCATGAGGAACGCGGGAATCGTGCGCGAGAAACCGCGCAGATGGTCGCGGATGCCGCCCTCGATGCCCTTCTTTTCCTCCTTGCGCTTCTCCGTCTCAATCGTCTCAACGACCGTCTCGCCGACTTTTTTAAACGTCTCTTTGCTGTGCAGCTCCCGCTGAATGTTCTCTGCCATCTCCTGACGGTTTCGGCTGCGCTTCTCGTCGTATTCGCGCACAATTTTCGTTATTTCCGCCGACGTCGCGGCGGCGTTCTGCGCCTCCGCGATTTTGTCGTCGCGCTCCTTTGTCAGCTGGTTGTCGCGGATTGTGTACTCGCCGTATTCGCGCTCCACAACCGCGTCCGTCGTCTCCCGTATTTTGCGCTCCAGCTGGGCGCTGACGGATTTTTTCACGCCGCCGTACGCTGCGTTGGCGCTGCTCACGAGCGTGTCTGCCATGGGCTTCGCGAACGTGTCGCGCAGGTCTTTCAGATCGTCCCGTTTCGGGGACGCCGCGCGCAGATTTTTTATTTCCTCGACGGCTTCTGCCAGCCGCTGCTCCACGTCCGCGTAGACCTTCTCGCCGAACAGATCCGCTGCCGTGCCGACGATCACGTCGCCGGGGATCTCAACCTCGCCTTCGCCGTTCAGGTTCAGCCTGGCAGCGGTGTCCTCCTCCACGTTCACGCGCGCCTTGGGCTCTTCAATCGCCTGCATGTTGTTGATGACGTCGATGATCTCCCTCGGCGCGCCGAAGACGCCGCTGATGTTGGCGAACAGGAAATTCGACATAAAGCCGCGCTCGACGACCTCTCGTGCGTGAATGCGGCGCGGAATCGTCAGCACCTTCTCCGCGTCCAGCTCGATCATCGCGCCGTCCTCGTCCTCGCCGTAGACGGGGAAGAAGTTCAAAAGCTCGCGCGTGTTGCGCTTTCGGCTCTCAAAGTCGCCCTTCTCTCCCGACGTCTCGGGAATCAGGTCGTTGGCGAAGTGCTCAAAAATAGTCAGCGTGCGCGCGGGGTCAAAGTCGAACACATAGGCGTTCATCTTGCGCCGGTACGTGCCGTCCTTTTCCGAGAACAGACACGGATTCTGCGCGCGGAACGCCGCCTGCATGTAGAGCGCGGGGCTTGCCATGTTGGAGAGCATGAGCACCGCCGTCCACTCAGGAATCGTCACCCCCGTCGTCAGCTGACCGACAGAGAGCGTAATCGTCTTGTCGTGCTGAGCGATGGCGTTCTTCACCCTGTCGAACGCCTTCTCGTTCTTCGCGTCGTCGTCCAGCCTGCCGTCGCCCGCCGCGAGGACAATCTCATAGTCCTTGAACACCGGGTGAACCTGCAGCTTCCTTGCCAGCTCCTTCGCGCTTGCCACGTGGCTGAGCAGCCAGAACGTGTGTTTCAGCTCGTCCCTCAGCTCGGGCGTGGAGAACGGAAACTTCTCCTGCCGCGTCAGCGCGTCGAGAAAAGCGTCCACCTCCGCTTCGTGAACGAACGTGCCGCGCTCATTGGTCGCGAAGAATTCATTCAGGTCAAAAGCGAACTCCTCCGCGCCCCCGTCTGCCAGCTCAATGCCCCGCTTCACCTTGTCGCGGACTATTTCTGACATCTGATACGTAAACAGCGACAGACGCGGCAGAGCGGCGTAAGGGTTCTCCAATTCATTCGCGGCGTCCCAGCCGCGCTTTTTCTTCTGCTCGTCGGCGTACGTCCAGTTGTAGATGGCGTCCTGCGGGAACTTGTCGTTCGCCAGCGCCTTAAAAGGCGTGCCCGACAGGTGCAGCGTCCACTTGCGGCGAATGTGGTCGAACGCGACGTCCGTCTTGAACGTGTCCACGCCCTCGTGCGCCTCGTCCACGATGAGAATGTCCCATTTTATGCCCTTTTTTGCGCTGAGCTCGGCGAGCTTGTCGTAGCGCCCGCCGAAGTAAATCGAGCCCTTCAGATCCTGCAGGGACACGAACTCGATGCAGCCCTTTTTGTCGGGTATGCCCGCGTATTTTTCGCGGGTATAGACGTACTTCTTGTCTTTGATGCCCTCGACAGTGCTCACGAAGTAGTACTTCGACTTCGGGCCGAAGAACGTCTCGTAGTCGCTGTACCACGAGTTGGCAATGGCAGGGCGGTTCGTCACGATGAGAATGTTGTGCGCCCCCAGCTTCATGCACAGGTCGTAGGCGGAGAGCGTCTTGCCGAAGCGCGGCTTGGCGTTCCACAAAAACTCAGCGTTCGTCCGCGCGGCAAAGTATTCCGCCGTTCGGGCAACCGCCTCCGCCTGCTCGTCACGGAGCGTGTAGGGTGCGGCGGCAGGCTCGTCGTCGCCGGACACGACGCCGTGATTGACGGCAAAGTCCATGAAGTTTGCCCGCGCCTTCTCCGGATCGATTTTGAACCACTCCGTCCCGGGCGCGCGCTCGACGTTCAGCTTCTTCAGATACGCGTGGAACGCCGTGTCCCTGAACACGTCGTACGGCTCCGACATGAACGCCGCGCGCATCGCCCAGCACTTTTTGTACTTCAAGCCCGCGGTGTGCGTCTGCTCTCTGATTCGCTCGTCCACGTCGCGCGCGGTGAAGCCTATTTTCGTCCAGCCGTCCTTCGACGGCACGCCGGGGAGAGTGTAGGCGTAGCACTGAGGGATGACCGGCTCCGTCGTCCTGATCGCCGTCTGAACCCTGACCGCAGCCATCATGCCATCTCCTTCACGTGCGACTCGATAAAAACGTCCTCAGCAGGTTGATTCGTGCGATGAGGACGCTGTCGCCCTGATAGTCGTAGCCATAGGTGGCGTCGACGGCGCGGACTGCCCATTTCACCCAGTCGTCGTGCGAGGAGGTGTTCTCGCTCACGGCGCGCAGCTTCCGGTCCAGCTGACCGATGCGCCTGACGGTCGGGAACAATGGCTCGCCCGTCGATGCGTCGTAG
>JAXEJY010000067.1:0-8872 GCA_034101315.1 Pyramidobacter sp. | reverse complement strand
ACGCGCGGCGGCACTTCTGCGTACACTGTGCGGAGCACAAGTCCGTTTGCTTCCATCTGGCGAAGCTGTGATGTCAGGACTTTTTGAGATACATTTCCAATGGATTTTTTCAGCTCTCCAAAACGCTTTGTCCCGGGGATCAGGTCGCGCAGAATGAGCACTTTCCATTTGTCGCTGATGATCATCAGCGTTGTTTCCACAGGGCACGAAGGCAGATCTTTTGACGGCGTCGCGGTGATTTCTTTCATTGTCTCCATACACAGACCTCCAATAGTTCCCAGTTGATGCCTACGGCACAATATTGTGCTTACTTTGCAATCGGGAAGTACGGGTTTATTATATGTGCTGCGGAACGGAAAAGCAAAACGGACCGCCGCATATCAGGCAAAACACCGATTGGGAGGCTATGACGATGAAAAGAGTGGCTGACTTTTTAACTGAAAACCCTGTTCAGTATTTGGCAACAGTTTCTTTGGACGGAAAAGCGAAATGCCGTCCTTTTATGTTCAGCTTTGAGAAAGACGGAAAGCTGTGGTTCAACACGGGCAACTTCAAGGAAGTTTATAAGGAGCTCCAGGCAAATCCGTATGTCCAAATCACCACGTCGTCTCCTAAATTTCAGTGGATCCGCCTGAGCGGAAAAGCAGTTTTTTCCGATGACATGGCGATTAAAGAAGCTGCTTTGGAGAATCCTATTGTTAAAGCCAACTACAAGACGGCTGACAATCCGGCGTTTGAAGTCTTTTATCTGGAAGATCCTCACGGCGTGATTGCAGACTTCTCCGGCAATCCTCCGTACGAATTTTAGCTGATTGTGTAAGGAGTAAGGCGCGGTGAGAACGGGACAACTATAGTCGCTTGTGCACGGCAGAAACTATTTTGTGCTGACGACGAATGTCGATCATCAGTTTCAGCGGTTCGGCTTCGACAAAAAACGCCTGTTCTACACGCAGGGAGATTATGGTCTGTGGCAGTGCTCAAAACCGTGTCACAGAAAAACATACGACAATGAAGCGGCTGTCCGCCTGATGATTGACCGACAGGAAGATATGAAAATCCCGGCTGACCTAATTCCTCTTTGTCCTGTCTGCGGCGCTCCGATGACGATGAACTTGCGCAGCGATGACACGTTTGTGCAGGATGACGGCTGGTATTTGGCACGAAGACGATACTGGGATTTTCTGCGGCAGCACAAAAACGGCAAGCTGCTGCTCCTTGAGCTGGGAGTCGGGAACAATACGCCCGGCATTATTAAATATCGTTTCTGGCACATGGCGGCAAAAAACAGCGAGACAGTCTATGCCTGCGTTAATCTTGGCGAAATTTTTGTCCCGAAGGAACTGCGCGAAAGCGCTGTCTGTATAGAGCAGGATATCGGCAGTACGATTTTCAGCCTGCTGCGCACCGTGCGCGCGTAAAAGAAGCCGCTGCTGCTCTCCGTTCAGGAGAGCAGCGGCGGCTTTGCTGCGTTCGTGCTTTCTGCGGCTTTTTTCGGAGCGAAGCGGTGTTTTTTGGTCGTTCTGCGCTGAAGATTTGTGTTTAAACTGCGCGCGGTTTCTGGTAATATATCAGCATACAGTGCCGAAAAACGGCACAGCTCAGGACGGTTCTGCTTTTCAATGTGGTCACGGCGGAGGGGTATGTGTGGATAAAACAGTAAAAGCCCGATGGGAGTGGCGCTCATTTTCAGTTGCCTCGCTGGATTTGGTCATCTCTAAATTAAAAAGAATTCCTCTTGGCAACCATAAGGAGAGCCGTGACCTGTACGTTGTGGCGCCGCGCGGGGACGTGAACGTAAAAATACGCGATGACGGCGTTCTTGACGTGAAGGTGATGCAGGATTCCCGTCCGGGAGGCGCGGAGCTGTGGCAGCCGGCATACCGCTGCTGCGCGCCGTTTGACGCGCCGCGCATCGCACGTATCGCCTCTTTTTGGGGAGTTCTGCCGCCGCGGCTGGAGTGCGCGCGGTATTCTGCGCAGGATTTTGTCCACAAGCTCATCCCGCAGTGGCACGGCATGACGTGCGCCGACGTCGTGAAGGTGCGCGAAATTTACGCGCTCGAAGACGTGATTATGGAGGTCGGGACGGTGTCTGTCCGCGGAGCTCAGTACCGTACGTTCTGCGTCGAGAGCGAGCATTTTGACAGCGTCTGCCGCGTTGTCCGCGGCTTTGGGCTTGAGTCAGACGCGCCGGCGAACTACATCCAGTTCCTTCAAAGCATTCTCTGAATAGGCGTGCGGGAAATGTGCGCTGCCTTTGTTCCGCGTGTTTGGGCGAAAAGCCTTGACAAAGTTTTGAAAAAGTGTTAGAACATAGCCAATGAGATTTCACAACGCAGAATATTGTTCAGCTGCCGACGGCGGTGTACTTTTTCTGTTTGTGTATCATAGTGAATGCAAAGCAGCTGACGGAGTGCAGCTGCTTTTTTTGTTTGTCTTTATCTTTTCGTTGTGAAATTTCATTCGCGGCGTTTTGCCGTTTGACAATGCAGAATATCGTAACAGAACTGTTGCTTTTCTGGTATGGTATTGTTGAATTTTTCGCGCTATAAGAACAGGAAAGAGCAGGCTGAAGGGCTCTTTCCTGTTTTTTTGTATTAAGGGGGGAGCGGCGGCGTACAGCCGGCGTGCGTTCAGTTTTGGCACATTCACGTTTTTAAGGAGGAGTTTTCATGGCAATTGTGGCTCGCTGGGAGTGGAGAACGTTCGGAAACGGTGATTTCGGTGAAAGCGAAAAGATGATCCGCGCTCTGAACATGGAGTTCAACAAAAAGACCGAAGAAGTTTATATTCTCTCGAAGAAAAGCGATGAGAACGTGAAGATTCGTTTTGATCTGATTGACGTCAAAGCGCTTCAGAACGTCAATGAGGATAAGCTTGAGCAGTGGCTTCCCGTTTTGAAGACTGGCTTCCCCGTCACGCCGGAAGTTCTCGGAAATCTGTTCAAGATCCTGAATGTTGAGCTTCCCAAGCTTGAGCGCGCTGAGTACACCTACGATCAGTTCATCGAAGAGGTCGTCAAACCCTGCTCTGATCTTGTCATCGTCAACGTGAAGAAATCGCGCGACATTTACAAGATTGACGGCGCGACGACTGAAATTGCCGAGACTGAGTTCAACGGCAAGCCTTACAGAACGATCTGCGTTGAGCATGAAGATCCTGCGCTCATCATGTCTGTCGTCAAGAAACTTGGTCTTGTCGGCGCGGAGAATGTGAACTACATTCAGGCGATGAAGAGATCTGTGGGGCTGAACTAAGATGACGTCGAAAAAGGCTGTTATTGATATCGGCACGAACTCGATCAAGTTCTGCCTTGCTGAAGGATCGTCTGACGGGACATATACTGTACTGAAAGATGCGAACGACATTGCCCGTCTCGGCGAGGGGCTGAAGGACACCGGTCTGATCGCTCCTGAAGCTCTTGAGCGCAACGCTCAGTCTGTCGCGGCGTTTGCGGCTGAAGCGAAAAGCGCCGGCGCTGACGAAATTGTCGCTGTCGGAACGATGGCGCTTCGCACGGCGAAAAACTCGGCTGATTTTGCGGCGCGCGTCAAAGAACTCTGCGGCATTGATCTCCGCGTAATTCCCGGCGAGGAAGAGGCTCAGCTTTCCTACACGGCGGTCATGTCGGGCATCACCGGCGCCGCTGACGCGAACCTTGTCACGTTTGACACGGGCGGCGGCAGCACGGAATTTGTCTTCGGTGAAGCCGGAAAACTGGTGCGCAAGTTCAGCCTGAACGTCGGCGCAGTGCGCTTTACAGAGCAGTATCTGTCCGAGATGCCTGTTTCCGCAGAGAAGCTTGCAGAAGCTCAGGCAGCGATTAAAGCTGAGCTGGCAGAAGGCGGAGTGAAAGGTCCTGTCGCGTTCCTTGTCGGCATGGGCGGAACGGTCACCAGCATGGCGTCTGTCAAGCATAAAATGGCGGTTTACGACCCCGATGTCATTCAGGGCTCTGAGCTGACTCTTGACGACGTCAAAGCCCAGATTGCCGACTATGCGGCAAAAACGCTTGACCAGCGCCGCGAAATTGTCGGACTTCAGCCCAAGCGCGCTGACGTTATCCTGGCTGGCGCCTGCATCGTCTGCGCAATTCTTGAGCTGTGCGGCGCGTCAAAGCTGACCGTCAGCGACAGAAGTCTGCGCCATGGTTTGATGTATCACCTTTTCAAAGCGTAGTTTTGCTTTTTATCAGGGCTTATTGTACAATTCGATTAATGCGGAGTTTGGTGCGCCGCCGCGGGGGCGGTGCTGGAGCAGTATTCGACAGCTTTTAGAAGGGGAGATTGCACGATGAGTTTTCGTAAGACAGTATCCTGCGCGCTTGTTCTGAGCGCAATGGCAGTTTTTGCCGCTTCTGCAATGGCAGCTTATCCTGATCGTCCGATTAAGGTCGTAAACTACGTAGCTCCGGGCGGCTTGATGGATGTTACCAGCCGCAAATTCATCTCTGTAGCGAAGAAGTACACCGACGCGACGTTTGTCGTTGAAAACGTCACCGGCGCGGGCGGTCTTGTCGGTCTTGGTCATGTGCTTCAGCAGGCTGCTGACGGCTATACCGTTTTTGCACCGACGACCGCGGTCATCAACAAAGTCGTCTCGGCAAAGAAAAACGAAAATGATCTGGTCTGGGGCATGGAGTGGGTCGGAATGCTGATGCGCGATCCTGAATGCCTTATCGCTGCGGCTGAAGGTCCGTACAACACGTTTGAGAAAATCGTCGCTGACGCGAAAGCCAAAAACGGCGCTCAGCTGTGGAGCGGCCCTGCGCCCGGCGGCAACGACCACGTTCTTGCTCTGAAGGTTTGGGACACCGTCGGCATCAAGGCGAAATGGGTTCCCTACAAGAGCGGTCCTGAGGCGATGATGGGAACGCTCAGCGGTCAGTCGGTCTGCTACGTCGGCAACCCCGCTGACATGGCGGGACGCGAGGGGTACAAAATCGTCGCCGTCTGCGCGCCCGAGCGTCTGCCTCAGTTCCCTGATGCTCCGACGTTCAAAGAGCTCGGATACGAAGGTCTTGAGCACGACAACATGTGGCGCGGCTTTGCTATCAAAAAAGGCGCTCCTGAAGAAGCTTATGTCTGGTGGGAGGAGCTTGTCAAGAAAGTGGCTGCTGATCCTGAGTGGAGAAACTACCTTGAGCGCGACGGCATCGAAGTTGTTGACTGGGGAAGAAAAGAATTTACCGCGCAGGTTAAATCTGACATTGAGTACGCGAAGAAAGCGCTGCGCAAGGCAGGCTTGATCAAGTAAGTTTTCTGTTTTTCGGCCTCTGTTTCGCGTATGCTGAAACGGAGGCCGTATTTTATCGAGATAGGGTGATCCTTTAATGCAAGAGCTTGCAGTTTCTATTTCGGCGAGTTTTAGCGGTCTGTGCACTTTAGTGGGAGTAGGATTTGGAGTACTCTTCCTTGTCGGACTGCTGTGCGTTTTCTGCGGAAAAAAAGACCGGATTGGCTCGCTTCTGATTGCGTTTTTCTTTATGGAAGTGGCGCTTGCTTTTCTCTTTCTCACGTACGGAATTGAAGAAATGGACGGCATGGAGAGCAGTTCAAAGCTGATGCCGACTCTTTGGAGCGTTCCTTTGCTCGTCTCCGGCCTCTGGCAGTTTATAAAAGTATGGCGTTCTTCTGAGGTTAAAGACTCAGGTTACGGACGCCTTGACAAAGTTTTTCTCGTCCTCGTGGTGCTGTTTTTGACGGTTTCTCTTTTCAACACGCTGGGATTCTTTGTCAGCACAGGCGCGATGCTCGTTCTGATTATGCTGATCCTCGGCGAACGCCGTTTTGTTCTCATTGCCGGCACTGCCGCGGTGTGGATGCTCTTCACGTGGCTCGTGTTCAATAAAGCGCTTCTCCTTGGCCTGCCGACGGGTTCACTGTTCATGTAGGAGGAAAACATCATGGAACTTATCACTCAGCTTTGGGCAGGGATGCAAAACCTCATCGGCGTCAAACCGCTTCTTGTCGTTGCAGCTGGCGTCATCGTCGGAATTCTGGGCGGCGCAATGCCCGGAGTTTCTCCGTCGATGGCTGTTGCTATTCTTCTTCCGTTCACGTTCGGCATGTCGCCGACGATGGGCATTGTCATGCTGTGCGCCATTTATCTGGCTTCAAACTACGGCGGCAGCATTACGGCGGTTATGATCAACACTCCCGGCACGCCGTCGGCTGTCGTGACGGCGTTTGACGGCTATCCTCTCGCGAAATCGGGCAAAGCCGGATACGGTCTGGGCATTTCTCTGGTCGCTTCAGTGTGGGGCGGTCTGGTCGGCGTTGTCATTCTGGTGCTTTTCTCGGCGCCTCTGGCACGCTTTGCCCTTCAGTTTTGGCCGGCTGAGTATTTCTCTCTGGCGCTGATGGGATTGTCGACTGTTTCTTCTCTTGCCGGAAAGCGCTGGAATGAGTCGCTCATCGCCGTGCTTCTTGGGCTTTTGCTCAACACAATTGGACTTGACCACGTCAACGGCGTCAGCCGTTTTACGTTCGACATCCTGAATCTGTACGACGGCTTTTCGTTCGTTCCCGCGCTCATCGGTCTTTTTGCTCTGAGCGAGGTCTTTACAAACATCGAGGCGAACGACTTCCGCGCGTTTGCCGCGGTTGAGGATCACGTGTCAGAATGGCCGTCGCTGAAGACTTATCTCAAGCTGAAATGGAGTATTCTGCGCTCCGGCGTCCTTGGGACGCTCATCGGCATATTCCCCGGCGCCGGCGGCACAATCGCTTCGTTTATCGCGTACGACGTTGAAAAGAGACTCTCAAAAGAGCCTGAGACGTTCGGCAAGGGAGCTTATGCAGGGGGTGCAGCGGCAGAGGCGTCCAACAGCTCGTCGGTCGGCGGCGCTCTTGTTCCTCTTCTGACGCTCGGCATTCCCGGCAGCGCTTCGACGGCTGTTCTTATTGGCGCGCTGATGATTCACGAGCTGCGCCCCGGTCCTGAACTGTTCACGAAGCATCCAGAGCTTGTTTACACGCTTTTCTCAAGCCTTTTCGTCGCAAATATTGTCCTGTATTTCTTCGGGTCGTGGGGAAGCCGTCTGTGGATTAAAGTGACTCAGGTACCCAAGACAGTTCTGTATCCAATGATTTTCGCGTTTTCAGTCGTCGGCAGCTTTGCAGTCCGCTCGTCTGTGTTCGACGTCGGCGTCTGCGTGGGATTCGGTGTCCTCGGCTGGATTCTCAACAAATTCCACTATCCGTCGTCGCCGATTGTCCTTGGACTAGTGCTTGGATCGCTAATCGAGACGAACCTTCAGATGACGCTCATCATGGGCGGTCCTGAACTGCTGTATACGCGCCCGCTGAGCGCGTCGCTGCTCGGCATCGCGATTCTGTCGCTTCTTGCGCCTATTTGCGCTGAGCTGAGAAAGAAAAACAGCGCGAAGAAAAGTTAATTCTCTGTCTCCTTCCCTGAGACAGAGGGAGGGAGATGAACAATGACCTATTTCTTCAGTTTTATCAACATCATCGGAGGACTTGCGCTTTTCCTGTTCGGCGTAGAGCAGAGTTCTCTGTACTTCCGCGGCAACCTCGGCGCTGAATCGCGCGAGCTGATGGGGCGATTTACGAGAAAAAAATATCAGGCTTTTGCCATCGGAATGCTCTTGTCCGCACTGACGCAGAGCAGCACAATTGCCACGTCGTTTGCCGTCGGTTTTGTCGACGTCGGGCTTCTGTCGTTTGCAGGATCACTGATCGTCATGATGGGAGCAAGCCTGGGCGGGACGTTTGTGTCGTTCCTCCTCAGCCTCAACCTATTCGCGTATGCTCCGCTGCTGTTTGGCATGTCGTTTTTCCTGGGGAAGCTGAAGAACAGCTGGGTTCGGCGCGTATGCGGGCTGCTCAAGTGTCTGTCGCTGATCTTCATGGGAATGCTGATCCTTGGCTACGGCACAGGGCCTTTGTTCCAGGATGAGTCGTTCCGCAATATCGTCATCCGCTGGGCGTCAAACGGCTGGATCATGGGCGTCGCCGCGTTTGTGGGCTCCGGTGTCCTTCAGAGCAGTTCAGCCATTATGGCGCTCGGCATTGCGCTCTCAGCGTCGAACGTTCTTCCGTCGTCGTCGGCTTTGCCGATTGCTCTTGGAGCTCATATCGGTTCGACGACGATGGTCGTTCTGGCTGGAATGAGCGGAAGCATGAACGCTCAGCGTCTCGGCTACGCGACGTTTTTCTTTAAGCTGCTGGGCGGACTGGCTTTTCTGTGCGTCGCTCCGTTTGTCCACTCGTGGATGTCGTCGCACGGCTACACCGCAGCGCAGGAGCTTGTTTACGGACAGGTTCTGATTGCCTCGTTCAACATCGCTCTGTTCTACCCGTTCCCCGGACTGCTGTCACGGCTTTCCGGCTGTCTCATCAACTCTCAGGGCAATCTGAGCGAGCCGAGGTATCTCGATGAAGAGCTTCTTTCCGTTCCGAAAATGGCAGTCATGCTCCTTTCAAAAGAGATGGCGCGTCTGTCAAACTACATGGAAGCGTATCTTCAGATGCTTTTAGAGCCGCAGCAGCGCGATAAAGCTTTTTTTGATCAGCTTCCGCGCGGCATTGAAGATCTCTGCGGAGCATGTCAGGAGTACGCGTATAAGGTGAAAATCCCAAGCGACGACCTCAAGCTTTCCCGCGACTTCGCGACGATAAGCTATACCATGTCGATTCTGCGAGGAATGCAGAAGCTTCTGTGCGGCGGCATTAAAAGCGGGCTTGAGGCTGAGTCGATGCACAGCGCATTCCAAGAGCGTCTCGGCGCAGAGCGCTGGGAGCAGTGGTGCAAGCTGTCGCGCAAGTGTATGCGCAGCAGTCTTCGGGCGTTCGTAATCGGCGAAAAGGGCCTTGTCGCGCAGGGCAGCGAGCTGGAGCAGCAGCTTGCC
>JAXEJY010000066.1:0-2047 GCA_034101315.1 Pyramidobacter sp. | reverse complement strand
AGGAACAGCTGCCATCATCGAAGCACTCACCGTCGTCCGCGAGAACAATCTTCCCTGCCGCGACATCGAAATTGTCTTTTCAATCGCCGAAGAGGCGGGAATGCTCGGCTCAAGCGCGTTTGACTTCAGCGGCGTCAAGGGGCGCGAATCCGTCGTTCTGGACGGAAGCGGCAACGTCGGAACGATCACCGTCAGCGCTCCGGGCGAGCTGATCCTCGAAGCAACGGTCATCGGCAAAAGCTCTCACGCCGGAGCGGCGCCGGAGCTCGGAATCAGCTCCATTCAGACGGCGGCGCGCGGTGTCGCTGCGATGAACCTGCTGCGAATCGACGAAGAGACGACATGCAACATCGGCACGTTCAAATCTGAAGGCGCCAACAACATCGTCCCTGCCAAAACCGTCATCAGCGCGGAAATCCGCAGCCGCAACCTCGACAAGCTGAATGCCCAGGCACAGCACATGGTCAGCTGCCTCCAGAAAGCCTGCGACGACAGCGGCGCGCGCCTTGAATACACGCTGACGACGGCGTACACCGCATTTGAGCTCGCCGAGGACACTCCGCTTATTTCGCGCGTCAAAAAAGCGTGCGAGTCAATCGGCTGCTCTCCCGTCGTCCGTCCCGGAGGCGGCGGCAGCGACGCCAACACGATGAACGCCCTCGGCATGACCGCCGTCGTGCTGGGCACGGGCATGAGCAAAGTCCACACGCCCGACGAGTTCATCACCGTCAAATCGCTCACCGACACCGCCCGCCTCGTCCTGGCGCTCATGACAGACTAACAATAACAACAAACAGCCGCGCTTTTCACGACGAAAAGCGCGGCTGTTTTTATTTGCCCGATTATTGAATTGATTCAAAAAGCTGCGTCAGATAGCGTCCGTAGATGTTGTTCGCGTCTGCCGCGCCGTACTCGCGCAGCTTCTGCGCGCTGATAAATCCCTGACGCCATGCCGCCTCTTCAGGGCAGCAGATCATGCGCCCAAGACGGCGCTGTGTCTCGGCGACGAAGTTCGCCGCTTCCAAAAGACTGTCGTGCGTGCCCGAATCGAGCCAGGCGAAGCCTTCCGGAAAGACGTTCAAGCTGAGCGCGCCCTGCTCCATGTACATTCTGTTGACGTCGGTGATGGACACCTCTTTATCCGCGTCAGTGCGCGCGCGCAAAGCTTTTGCGTAGTCCATGACGCGCCCGTCGTAGAAGTACAGCCCGACGACGGCGCAGTCTGATTTTGGCTGTTTCGGCTTTTCCTCAAGCGTCAGAACGCGCCCGTTCGCGTCGAACGACGCCACGCCGAAACGCTCGGGATCTTTGACCCGCGCGCCGAACACCGTTGCGCCCTCTTGGCGCGCCGCCGCCCGGTGCAGCATGTCTGCCAATCCCTCGCCGTAGAACATGTTGTCGCCCAAGACCAGCATGGACGGATCACCGGCGATAAAGTCCTCGGCGTGCATAAACGCGTCGACAAGCCCTTTCGGCTCGGGCTGAACCGCGCAGACGATCCGCGCCCCCCAGCGCGAACCGTCGCCCAGCAGACGGACAAAACTTTCGCGGGCGTCCTCCGACGTGACAAGCATGATGTCCCTGACGCCGGCTTCCAGAAGAACCCACAGCGCGTAGTAGATCATCGGCTTGTCGTAGACGGGAATCAGCTGTTTATTCACGGCTTTCGTCATCGGATGAAGCCGAGTCCCCAGCCCCGCGGCAAGCACTACCCCTTTTCTGGACATAAAACGCCCTCCTCAAGAGCTGCATACACGTGCAAAAAGCTCCTTTGAGCCTCTTTTAACGTTCATTATACATTCTTTTTACAAAAAGGCCAGCCAAGGCGCAAAGGAGTCCGCAACGCATGAGAGCGTAAAATATTTTGTGTAAACGCGGGCGAGTAAAAAAATAGAAAGACCCCGTTTTTTCCTGTAAGATAGCATCACCCAAAACACCACCATACGGGAAAAGAGAGGAGTCTTTCTGGACTACAGTCAAGCCAGTGGACACGAAATGTAACATAAAGCTCTGAGGGGGAGAGACTATTCCTGTCTGTTCCAGTAGC
>JAXEJY010000065.1:0-6860 GCA_034101315.1 Pyramidobacter sp. | reverse complement strand
CGATTTACGCTTCGCGCGCTGAAGTTCCCGCGGAGGCGCGCTGGAGGCTTGAGGATATTTACGAGACGGTTGATCTGTGGGAGCAGGACGCCCGCGAGGCGGACGCGCTGGCAGAGCGCCTGAGCGCGCGCCGCGGCCGCGTGATGGACAGTCCTCAGTCGCTCATTGAGACGCTGAAGCTTGAGGAGCAGCTTGGGCTGATCCTCGGGAAGCTCTACTGCTACGCCGCGATGCGCAGTCACGAGGACACGGCGGCGGAAGAGCCGAAAGCCCGCGCGTCGCGCGCCGTGCAGCTTTCAGTGCGCTGCTCTGAAGCGTCGTCGTTCGTCACGCCGGAGATTCTCGCCGGCGCGGAAAAGCTGGGCGATTTCATGGCTGCCTGCGATGAACTGAAGCTCTACGAGCTGATGTTCAGCCGCATTGTTCGCCAGAAAGCGCACATTCTGCCCGCGGAGCAGGAAGCTCTTCTGGCGGCGATGGGCGAGCTTGCCGGTTCTCCCGATGACGTGTTTTCCATGCTGACGGACGCCGACATGAACTTCGGCGAGATCGAGGACGAAGACGGAACAAAACAGCCCTTGACGCAGGAAAGCTACGGGCGCTACATGACCAGCTCCGTGCGCCGCGTGCGTCAGGCGGCGTTCGAGGGGATTCACCGCCGCTTTGGCGAGTTCCGCAACACCCTTGGCGCGTGCTATTCCGCCAGCGTCAAAAAAGACGTGACGTTTGCGCGTCTGCGCCATTACGAATCGTCTCTTGAGGCGTCTCTGTACGGCGACGAAATCCCCGTGAGCGTGTACGACGGGCTCGTCACCGCGGTCAACGCCAATTTGGACGCGCTTCACGCCTACGTTCAGCTCAAGAAAGAGGCGCTGGGCGTTGAAACAATGCAGCCGTGGGATCTCTACGCCCCGTTCACGGCGGAGCCTCAGAAAGTCTACACGTACGAAGACGCGCAGAAACTCGTCCTCGAAGCCGTCGCCCCGCTTGGCGCTGAGTATCAGTCCGTCATGAAACGGGCGTTTTCCGAGGGCTGGATTGACGTGTACGAGAACAAAGGCAAGAGAAGCGGCGCGTACTCGTGGGGGACGTACGGCGTTCATCCCTACATGCTGCTCAACTACGGCGGCACGTACCGCGACGTGTCGACGCTGGCGCACGAGGGCGGACACTCCATGCACTCGTGGTATTCCAACCAAAATCAGCCCAGCGTCTACGCCGACTACTCTCTGTTCGTCGCAGAAGTCGCCAGCACCGTCAACGAAATGCTCCTCGTCGAGCACCTTCTCAAGAACAGCACTGACACGCGCGAAAAAATCGCCCTGCTGAACCAGCAGCTTGAGCTGATCCGTCAGACGATTTACCGCCAGACTCTTTTCGCCGAGTTTGAGCGCGACACGCACGCATGCGCCGAGCGCGGCGAGCCGCTGACGCCCGAGAAGATGAACGCCATGTGGACGGAGCTGAACACGCGCTACTACGGCGAAGAAGTGGGCAGCAACCCGCATCTGGCAGCGGAGTGGTCGCGCATTCCTCATTTCTACCGCGCGTTCTACGTCTATCAGTACGCGACGAGCCTTTCGGCTGCCGTCGCCCTGGCAGACGGAATCCTCACGGGCGGCGAGGCGGAGCGCGACGCGTATCTGTCGCTGCTCAAGAGCGGCTGTTCAAAAGACCCCATCAGCCTTCTGCGCGACGCCGGCGTCGACATGAGCACGCCAGCACCGGTTGAACGCGCGCTTGCCGTGTTCGCCAGAAAGACAGAAGAGCTGAAAGGGCTTCTTGGGCAGACATTTTAAGAGCAGATTTGAAGCATTGCTGAGACGCGAACGCGTCATAAGGAGATGGTTGCGGTGATTCTGTTTTATGCGTCGGCGCTGTGCATGCTTGCCGCTTTTGCGGCGGCGGGTTTTTGGGCAGGCAGAGGAGTGCGCGGAGGACGTGATTTCAGCCTCGGAGGGCGCAGCTTGTCCGCGGCGGGCGTCACGGGGATTCTGCTTGGATCGCTTGTCGGCGGCGCGTCGACAGTCGGAACAGTGCAGATGGCGTACAGCTGCGGCATGAGCGCGTGGTGGTTCACCCTGGGCGGCGGCATCGGATGCCTGATTCTGGGGCTTCGATTTGCCGCGCCTCTGCGCCGCGCCGGCGTTACGACCGTTTCTGACTATCTGCTCCAGAGCTACGGCGGCGAACAGTCGCCATGGGGCCGCGGCGTCTACTACACCGCGACGGTTTCATCGACGCTCGGCACGTTCATCTCCGTCGGCGCTCAGTTTTTGGCGTGCGTCGCTCTGCTCGGCAGTCTGTTTCCCATCTCCGGCGCCGCTGTGTCGGCGCTGACGGCGTTTCTCGTGCTCGGGTTCATCGCCTCAGGCGGCTTAAAGGGCTTCAGCCGTCTGGGACAGGCAAAGCTCATCCTGCTGTATGCTGTGCTCCTGTGCTGCGGCGCGGCGGCGTTCAAAAACAGCGGAAGCGCTGTGTGGCGCATGAGCAGTCCGTGGTTCAGCCTGTTCGGCAGAGGTTTTTTCCCCGAGATGGGGTCGCTGGCGTCCATGATCGTCGGCGTGTTCACGACGCAAATTTACATTCAGTCGCTCGAAAGCGCCCGCGATGAGGCGGCTGCCCGAAAAGGGGCGCTGATGTCGGCGCTCCTCATGCCGCCGATGGGGCTGTTCGGGATCTGGGTGGGGCTTTCTGTCCGCGCGCGCGGCATTGAACTGCCTCCGGCGCAGGTTCTGCCGTGGTTTATCCGCGACGCGTTCGGCCCCGTCATGGGCGGGCTGATGTGGGGCGGAATCGTCATCACCGTCATCGGGTGTGCCGCCGGACTGATTCTCGGAATGTCGACCAACATCACGTCCAATCTGCTTCCGAAGAAGTTCATGACCGAAGCGCGGTCGCTTGCCGTTCAGCGCGCCGTAGTCGTCCTGATCGTCATTGCGGCGGCGCTGATGGGAGCGGGCGGCGGAAACGCCATGATTCTGGAGTGGAGCTACCTCAGCATGGGACTTCGCGGCGCGGGCACGTTTCTGCCGTTCGTCGCCGCCGTCCTTCGTCCGGGGGCGCTCAGCCCGCGCGCCGCGTTCTGTTCCAGTCTCGGCGGTCTTGTTGCTATGCTGGGCTGGGCGTTTTCGGGCTTAAAAGGCGATCCTCTTTTCGCCGGCATTGCCGTTTCCGCCGTCTGCGTCGCGCTCGGCATGGCGCGCAGGTCACGCTAAACGATTTGGCTCTTCGCGCTGGCGCGGCGGGTATGCGCGCTCAAACTCCAGCAGAATATTTAAAAGACGCTCGTCTAAGAACGCGAGCGCGCGTTCTCGAAGCGCTCCCGGCACGCCCCAATAGGCTTCGGCAATGCCTCCTGTGATGGCGGCAAGCGTGTCGCTGTCGCCGCCGATGGAAACCGCATTGCGTATGGCGTCCTCAAAGCCGGTCGATTCAAAGAACGCTTCAAGCGCCTGCGGCACGGTGTCCTGACATGTTTCGTTGAATTGATACGTGTCGCGGATTGAGTCCAGCGTGAAGCTGATTTGATAGTAGCGCGTCACGATGTACTCCCTGATTTCCGTCAGACTGCTGCCTGACTTCGCCATAAAAACGGCGGCGGCAGTCGCCTCAGCGCCTTTAAGCCCCTCCGGGTGGTTGTGCGTCACACGTGTGACGGCGTGCGAGAGCGCAATTGCTTCTTCAAGCGTGTTTGCGGCAAATCCGCAGCCGCTGACGCGCATCGCCGCGCCCTTGCCGTAGCTGGTGTACGGCTGGGGATCGTCTGAGTACATCCAGTGATAGAACGAACCGCCGTAGCCGCAGTTCGGATACGGGCGCCCGATGCGCTGCATTGATTCCACCGCCGCTTGGCTCAGGGCATCTAAATCCTTTCCAACGCGCAGTACCCCTCGGGCACGCAGTACCCTTTGGGCACGCAGGACTGCGTCGCACACCGCCAGAGACATGACCGAGTCGTCGGTGAAAAAACAGTCCTGCGTCAGCAGTTCAAAGTCCTTTGATCTGCAATTGTCCCACTCGAATCGTGATCCGACGATGTCGCCGATAATCGCTCCAATCATTTTTCTCCCCGCTTTCGTGATGAGATGGTGCAAACCGTATCGCTCCGTTTATCTTACAGGAAAAATGAACTCTTTTCATCTTTTTTGTCTCAGCGCGCCACCTGACTCAAAAATCAGGAGGGCGAAATGATAAAAAATATGCGCAAAGCAGTATTTTGAGCTGCTTTGCGCATATTTTTTTCTGTTTAAAATCCTGCGGTTATGCTTGACTGCGGAATTTATGCCAAAGCCGGATAGGGGAATTTATACAAAAGCACCTTTTTGCACAAAATAATGACACTTTTTGTTTTTTGTCAATGGCGCTTGTGAAAAAAAGATTTATAGTCTGTTATGCATTCGCGCGAGTTGTAGTGAATTTGGTTATGTTTATGCTCAAGTCATTTGATGTTGAGAGAATATGAGGAGGATCGGGTTTATGGATTTTATGCAAGTGGCAAACAGTTTTATCATTTGGCTGTGCGTTGTGCCCGGGGTTATTCTGGTTCTTTTTCAGGCGTATATCTGCTATAAGAAGGCGTATAAGTGCGGTCTAGAGATCGGCATGACGAAAGAGCAGCTTCGCTCGGCAATCCGCGCCAGCGCCTACTCTTCGTTCGGCCCGTCGCTGGTCATTCTGTCGGGGCTGATGGCTCTGCTGGTTCTCATCGGCGGACCGATGGCTTGGATGCGCCTTTCCTACATCGGCGCGGTCATGTTTGAGACGATCGCGTTCAACCTGGGCATGACAGCTGCCGGCGAAACTGCCTCGACGCTGACGAGCCAGGGATTCATCACCGGTCTGCGGATCATGGTTCTCGGCTCCATTCCGTGGCTTATCTTCAGCGCGCTCTTCACGGATAAAATTGATCTGCTTCAGCAGAAAGTCGTCCGCATCAACCCGATGTACATGGTCATCATCGCTGCCGGCGCCATGGGCGGCGCGCTTGTGACTCTGACGATCCCCTACGTGTTCGCAGGCGGCGCCAGCAGAGTCGCCAGCATTTCGGGAGCTGTCATCATGGGAACGCTCATGACTCTGAACGTGAAGATCAAAAAGCAGTGGCTCAACGAATGGTCGCTTGCGATCGCGCTGTTCGGCGGCATGATCATTGCCAGCGCTTATGCGGCGGCGACTGCGGCTGTGTAGAGAATTAACGGAGGATAATGAACATGAAACTGACTGAAACAAGCTATTTTCCGTACGTCAATAAATGGGGTAAAATCACAAACACAATTGGCATTCTGTTCGCGTTTTTCCCGCTGATCGCTTTCGGCGTGTTCTACGGCTACTGGCCTAAAGTTCCCGATGTCATGCTGGGATGGATGAACATCACGGCGGCGTTCGGCTCGTACTATGTCATGCAGCCGATTCAGTTCTTCCCGATCCTCGGCGTTGCCGGCACGTACATGTCAAACCTGTCGGGCAACATCATGAACATGCGCGTTCCCTGCTCCATCGCCGCTGAAAAGGCGGCAGGCGTTGAAGCCGGCACGCAGGAAGCTGAAATCTGCGCGACAATTGGAAGCGCCGTGTCCACTCTGATTAACATCGTCATTTTGACTCTGGCGGTTATCGCCGGCGTCAGCGTGCTGAACATGCTGCCCAAGAGCATGGTTGCCTCTCTGCAGTATCTGCTTCCCGCTCTTCTTGGCGCGTGCACTGTTCTCGTTTCGTTCGACAATCCTGTCTTTATCCCTATTGCTCTGGCGGTTACGTTTGCTGTCAAGCTCGGGCTGGTCGGCATGTTCCCCGGTCTTGCGGTTCTCGGCGACGTCATTGCCATCTTCGGCACGGTGGCCGTCGGATTTTTCCTGTATAAGGCAGGAATCATTTACAGAAAGAAGTAAGCGGCATTTCAGAGCGTGTATTGATCAGCAGGCTGCTATTATCTTTGAATCTTAAACCGCTGCGCGGACGTCAAATCTAAGTTGGCCCGGCACTGCTGAAAAGCTCATAAAAGGAGATTATGTATTCATGAGCAAGCATCTTCAAATTGACTATGTCAATGTCAAAAAAGTCCAGTTTGGTGAAGTGACCCAGCTTGAAGACGGGGTTCTTACGATAAACAAGGAAGAGCTGAAGGCGAAGATCAACAGCAGCATCTTCTCTTCCCTGGAGATTCATCTCGTCGCTCCCGGAGAGGACTGCCGCGTTCTTGCCATTCACGACATTATGCAGCCTCGCTGTAAAGCGGATCATCCTGAGGAGTCCTACCCGGGACTGTGGGGCAAGCTCGCTCCCGCCGGCGAAGGACGCACAGTTGCTCTGAGAGGCGTCATGGTCGGAGAGATCATGAACGCTCCGTGCAACATCAAGTACTACATGGATATGGGCGGCCCGTGCGCGAAATATACGTGCTTCTCGCGCCATTTTCACGTGATCATCGACGCGTTTCCCGCGCCCGGAGGGAGCGTCAAGAATTTTGTGTAACCTCCTAAAAGACAGCTCACCGCTTGACGCACATTCAGTTATCTATAATCTGTAACGAGCAATCCGGACTTTTGGATTTATTGAGCTCACGATATGAAATAGCCCTAAGCGGAGGAACGGGAGGATATTTTGCGTCGAACATTCGCTCAAGAGCAAAACGACACTGGTCGAAGCCCCTGTGTGTCCTATGTGCTAATCGACCGTTCACGTCGCTGTAATAGCAGAAAGCGCAGCGGTCAAGAGATTCCTCATTGGGAAACTGTTCCTTTCGCTTTGTGATTCGCTTCAGCTGCTTATTCATGTTCTCTATGGGATTAGTTGTGTAAATGCTCGAGCGAATTTCTTGAGGATACGCGTAAAAGGAAAACAAACTCCGGGTATCAGAC
>JAXEJY010000064.1:0-6661 GCA_034101315.1 Pyramidobacter sp. | reverse complement strand
CTTCCACACGCGCTGCCCGCACGCCCTGCCTCAGTGCAGCGTGACGGTTCCCGTGACGCGCGAGATTGAGCCCGGACACTGCGTCCAGTGCCATCTGTTTGACCGCTAGGGAGGAAAAGCACATGACAACTCTGTTTGTTTTCGCGCTTGCGCTGGCGGCGCTTCTCCTTTCAGGTCGGCGTGCGTGCGCGTGTACGACGGTTATTGTCGGCAAAAACGCGTCGCCGACGGGATGCGTGATTGTCGGACACAACGAGGACGACAGCGGACGCGTGTCCGTGCGCCGAGGCTACGTTCCGGCGGCTGAGCACGCGCACCTTGAGGTTCTTCCTGCCGAAGCCGGTCACGCGGCGATTCCTCAGGCGGAGAAAACGCACGGGTTCTACTGGGTTCAGATGAAAAAAGCGTCCGGCGGAATGTCGACCGCGGACAGTTTCCTGAATGACTGCGGCGTCCTCATCGTCAGCGACAGCTGCGCCGACTCGCGGGAGAACACAGAAGACGCGTCGCGCCTCAGCGAGGGCGGCGTCGGCTTTAACTTGCGCCGTATCATAGCGGAGCGCGCATCGACGGCGCGCGAGGCGGTGGAAATTGCCGCGTCCATCCTCGACCGGTACGGCTACGTTTCGTCGGGACGCGCCTACACGGCGGCGGACGCCAACGAGGCGTGGATGCTTCAGGTCGTCAGCGGAAAGCACTACGCGGCGCGGCGCATCGGCGACGATGAAGCGGCGTTTATCCCCAACAACTACACCATTCACGAGATTGACTTCGACGATACGGAGAATTTCATTGTATCGCCCGGGCTGAAGGAGTACGCAATCAGCAAAGGCTGGTACGCTCCGGAGCAGGGACCGTTCGACTTCGCGCGCGTCTTTCAGGCGCCGGAGAGTTGGATGCAGCCATGGAATACCTACAGGAGCCGCGCCGGTTATTCTCTTCTGATGCGCCGCGACTTTTACAGTGACGAGTCGTATCCGTTCTCGGTGAAGCCTCCTCTGCCCGTCGGCCCTGAGCTGGTCATGGAAATTCTGCGCAGCCACTACACCGGAACGGTTCTCGATCCGCAGTGGGCGCGGGCTCCGTTCCCCGGCGGCGCTCCGCACGATACGGAAATCCGCCGAATCTGCACGGGCACGACACTGGAATCCATGGTCGTCGTATTCGGTTCGCGCCTTGAGAACACGGTCTGCTGGTCGAGCTTCGGGCGTCCGTGCGAGCTTCCCTATGTGCCTCTGCACCCTCTGTGCGGCGCTCTTCCGGCTGTTCTGTCGCCGATGGAAGACCCCTCGGGCGAGCTGGAGCGGCACGTCCTGCCCGACGCTGCCCGCGCGTCGTGGTGCGGCACGGAGGCGCAGAAGTTCAACGATTTTCAGCACCTGTTCGAACTGGTGTATCAGGAGCACGAAGCGGAGCACGAGCGCTGGATCTGGAGCTTTGAAAACGGTCTGGCGCGCGCGCAGAATGCCCTGACGGTGAACGCCGACGCTCTGTTTGAATCGGGACGCGGCGAGGAAGCGCGCGCCCTGATCGCTCAGGCTGACGCCGAGACTGCCGAACGCGTGCTGAGCGCTCTGGCGTCTCGCCGCGCGGCGCTCGGCGAGATGAGCGTGACGGCGTCCCCTGCCTCCGCGTCCGTGTCGGGCGGCACGGTGACGTTCTCGTTCAACCCCGGTGCGGGGCGCACGCCTCAGGAAGAGAGCCTTCTGCTCACCATGGGAACGGCAAACGCCCGCACGCAGGGCATCCGCCCCAAAGCCGGCAGCTTGAAGCGCGAAGGTGAAACGTGGCAGTTTGACGTCAGCGCGTCAGAGCTGAACACGGCTGAAGTCGCCGGTACGTTCGACTTCTGGCTCGGCGGACGCGACGAACAGGGAGTATCGTTCGGCGGCGGCTGTCTTGTCACGCTGACTGAGTAAAATATTTTTGCACAAAAAACAGGCTGAGTTCGGAGAAGCGTTCCGAGCTCAGCCTGTTTTTATGCGCCGTGCGTTGAGGCGCCTATTTCCACGATTTCGATTCGCGCCAGACGAGGAGCGCGCCCGTCAGACCGCCTAAAAAGTCGATGAGAGGGAACGTCGCCCACACTCCGTCAACTCCAAAAATCGGCGGCAGGAGCAGCAGTGAGGGAATGATGAGGAACTGCCGCGCCAGATTGAAGAAAAACGCCGTCTTGGCGCGTCCCAGAGCTTCAAGCGTGTAGCTTGAGATGACGCAGATTCCGCCGAGCGGCAGACACGCATAGCCGATGCGCATGGAGCGCGCTGTGATGCGGACGAGCTCTTCATTGTCCTTTGAGAAGAGCGCGACGAATACTTCAGGCCACGTAATTGCCACGAACGCTGAAAACGTAAAATAAATCACGGCGCACATCATGGAAATTTTGACCGTCTGGCGCAGGCGGTCATAGTTTCTCGCGCCGTAGTTGTAGCCGATGAGCGGCGTCGCGCCTTCTCCGATTCCCGTCACGGGCATGAAGAACAAACTGTCGAGGCCGAAGAAAATTCCCATGGCAGAGATGGCAAGCTCGCCACCGTACTTTCCGAGGAGCAAATTGAAAATTGCCATCGCGCCGGAGAAGAAAATGTTGATGAGAAACGGCGAAATTCCGATGGCGACCATCTCTTTCAGGATTGACGCCGACGGGCGCATGTTTTTGAGCGTGACGGGCAGGACGCCTGTGCGCCGGACATAGAACGAGATGACCCAGAGAAACGCCGCCGCCTGAGAAATCGCCGTTCCCCACGCCGCGCCCGCGACGCCCATGTTCAGCCGCGCGATGAAGTACCAGTCGAGGACGACGTTCATCAGCGCGCCGCCGACCATTGCCCACATGGCGTGTTTCGGATGTCCTTCAGCGCGCATCGTCACCATCAGCACCATCGCGATAAACTGAAGGGGAATCGCCGGAGCGCAGATCGCGAGATAATTCAGAGTGAAGGGGGCGATGTGCTCCGTCGCGCCGCAGAGCATGACGACGTCCGGCATGAACAGCAAAAGAGGCGGCATGATGACGGCGAGAAACGCCAGCGAGGCGAACAGAGCGTTGCCCAGAGCGCGCTCCGCGCGGCGGAAGTCCTGCGCGCCCAAGCTTCGCGAAATCTGCGACGACGTTCCGACGCCGATGAGGGCGCTGAACGCAACGACGAGCAGCACGAGAGGAAATACAATGGAAATCGACGCCAGCCCGTCAGCGCCGACGTACTGGCCGATGAAAATTCTGTCTACAATGTTGTACAGCGCGTTTGCCAGAACGCCCACAGTGGCGGGCAGAGCAAAGCGCAGAATCAGCTGGGGAATCGGGGCTGTCCCCATCAGAGCGGATTGGTCCTGCATGAAAAAATAACTCCTTACGCGGTGATTTTGCTGACTAGATTAGAGAGGCAATGACGGGAACGAGCGTTGTAATGGCTTTGAGCGACCGCAGACTTTCAATCAGCCCGCGCACGCGCGGAACTTCTCCGCGCACGATAATCACTTCAATGCAGTGGTCATGATCGGCGTGGACGTGCGTCGTGCAGACGATGGCGTCGCCGAAATCGTGCTGAAGCTCTGTCATTCTGGCGCCTGCGTCGTGGGCGTGATGATTGTATGTGATGGTGATCGTTCCGTACACCAGCCCCGTTCCCTGCTCCCACACGTCCTGAGATACGTATTCGCGGATCAGCTGGCGCAGAGCTTCAGACCGGTTCGGCAGTCCTGATGCTTCAATCCGCTCGTCAAAGCTCAAAAGAAGATTTCCCGGAACGGCGACGCCAAAACGGACAAGACTGTCCACCTTCATTCCCTCCTTAAAATCAGCACGCAATTTATTTCGGCCTGGCGGTGAGCCACGGCTGAGCGCGCTCTTCGCGCGACATAATGAACATATCGTACCATGTACTGTAGAACTTGTCGACATGCTCTGTGACATAGCCGTCCTGGCAGTGGTCAGCCGTGTCATGCGGGTCGGCAAGGATCAGAACGCCGTGCGCCGCGCTGTCCGTCCCCATGTCGTCGTAGCCGATGATAATGCGCCAATGTCCGCCCCAGTCGATGTTCTCCACGATGATAGGCGTCCCCTCAGCAAGCGTCGCGCGCACGAAGCGCGTAAACTCTTCAAGCGTCGGAAACGTGAGACACTCAGTCAGCCGCCACGGCGGCAGATTAGGGTCGTCAGGAATTCGGCACGCGACGCTAAGATTTGAACGCACTTCCCAGCCGAGCTCCGTGAAGAATCGCACCAGATCCGACACGGGCACAGGGCGCCGCGTGTCTTTGGGCAGACCGTGATACGCCGCCATCGCGTCGGCAATCTGGAGTTCCTGCCAGCCCGACGCGCCGAAGTAGTCCATGACCATCAGCGCTGCCGCCGAAGCGCACGTGTAGGGGCGCGTCTGCTGGTACGTCTTGAAGCAGGGCAGAATCGTCAGAGATCCGCGGCTGTACATGTGATAGAAATCGAGCGCGGGAAAATATGGCGAGTTCGGCACGTCTGCCGCCTTGAAAAACGCCGCTGCGTCTGACTCAAGATGATAATCGCCGGGAACTGGAATCCAAGGATTCTCGTTCCAATGCTCTGCCACACGCGCCGCTTCACGGCGGCTCAGCGCTTCCAGACAGGGCAGCGGAAGCTCATTTTTTCTGATAGAAGCCAAAGAACATTTCCCCTTTCCTGCGCTGCGGCATTGTGTTCGTGCATTCCAGTTTGTGCTGAAAAATGCTGAGCGCCTGTACAAAACGTTATTCTACTCCAAAATTTCAGTTTGTGAAATGCTGTCACATAGCTCTTTTCGTGGTAAACTGTCATAAGAATTTTCAGCAAAAAAATCAGAGCCGGACACGTAAAAGGAGCGGATATGCAGATGGAGTACCGTATTGAAAAAGACAGCATGGGCGAAATCAAAGTGCCTGCCGAGCATCACTGGGGAGCTCAGACGCAGAGAAGCCTTCAGAACTTCCGAATCGGCACGGAGACGATGCCGCGCGAGATCATCGAAGCGTTCCTGATCCTCAAAAAAGCCGCCGCAGCCGCCAACGGCCGCCTCGGCACGCTTGAGCCCAAGACGGCGAAAGCCATCATGGACGCCGCCGAAGAGCTTCTGTCGGGCGACTGGCTGGGCGAATTCCCGCTCAAGGTCTGGCAGACGGGCAGCGGCACTCAGAGCAACATGAACGTCAACGAAGTCATTGCCCATTTCGCGTCGGATAAGCTGAAGACAAAAGTCCACCCCAACGACCACGTCAACCGCAGTCAGAGCAGCAACGACACGTACCCGACGGCGCTTCACATTGCCGCTGTCCTCGCCGTTGAGCGCCAGGTAATTCCAGCGCTTGAGAAGATGCACTCATGCCTCAAAGAGAAGTCTGAGCGCTACATGGATCTCGTCAAAATCGGCAGAACCCACCTTCAGGACGCCACGCCTCTGACGCTGGGACAGGAGATCAGCGGCTGGGTCAGAATGCTTGAGCGCTGCGAATCGATGATTCTCACGTCTGCCGAATTCATGAAAGATTTGGCTCTCGGCGGCACAGCCGTCGGAACGGGACTGAACGCGCCGGAGAAGTTTGACGAGACTGTTGCCGTTGAAATCGGCGATATCACTGGCGTTGACTTCCGCACCGCGTCCAATAAATTCCACTCGCTGACGAGCCGCGACGAGATCGTTGCGCTGCACGGCGCGCTCAAAGCCCTTGCCGCCGACCTCATGAAAATCGCCAACGACGTCCGCCTCTTGGCGTCAGGTCCCCGCTGCGGCTTAGGAGAGCTGATTATCCCAGAAAACGAGCCCGGCAGCTCCATCATGCCCGGAAAAGTCAACCCGACGCAGTGCGAAGCCGTCACCATGGTCGCTGTTCAGGTCATGGGCAACGACACAGCTGTCGGCATCGCAGCCAGCCAGGGCAACTTTGAGCTGAACGTATTCCTGCCCGTCATCGCGTACAACTTCCTTCAGAGCTGCCGTCTGCTGGGCGACGTCATGACGTCGTTCACCGACAACTGCCTTGCCGGACTTGAAGCCAACGAAGCGCGCATCAAAGAGAACCTCGACAAGAGTCTCATGCTTGTCACGGCGCTCACTCCGAAAATTGGCTATGACATGGCAGCCGCCATCGCGAAGAAAGCGCATAAAGAGGGCACGTCGCTCAAAGAGGCGGCGCTCGCCATGAACGTCATGAGCGAAAAAGAATTTGATGCCGCCGTCCGTCCGGAGCTGATGGTCGGCAGAAAGTCCGCGCAGTAGACAGACGGAGACTGAACGATGAAGATTTTCATCAGCGCTGACATGGAAGGCGCCGCGGGAATCACCGACGCGCGCCAGACAGACAGCGCGTGCCCTGAATACGCGTTCGGCTGCGCCATGCAGCTGAACGACGTCACAGCCGCCGCGCTCGGGGCGCTCGACGGCGGCGCCGACGAGGTCATCATCAACGACGCCCACAACCACATGACGAACCTCGATATCCGCGGTCTGCCCCGCGGCGTCCGCCTGACGAGCGGATCGCCAAAGACGCTCGGCATGATGGAAGGCTTTGACGAGTGCGACGGCATGTTCTTTCTGTGCTATCACGCGATGGCAGGAACTGAGCGCGCAATTCTTGACCATACCATCTGCCCCGTCACGGTCTATTCGATTGCGTTAAACGGCATGGAGTGCGGCGAGATCGGCATCAACGCCGC
>JAXEJY010000063.1:0-3311 GCA_034101315.1 Pyramidobacter sp. | reverse complement strand
TTTATCGAGGACTGGCACGTGGAGACGGGCAAAATGCTCGACACGGAGCACCTCTTTGAGCCGGAGAACATCAGCAGCGGCGGCGCGTGCCTTCAAACCGTCCCAAGCGGCCCGTCGTACCAGACAGAAAACTATCAGCGCCTGATTATCGCCTCGATTATCGGAGCTCAGGAGCAGGTCACCATCACGACGCCGTATCTCATTCCCGACGTCGGCATGATGCAGGCGATTGAAGTCGCCCGTCTGCGCGGCGTCAAAGTCCGCCTTGTCGTTCCTGAAAAATCGGATCAGTTTATCGTCGGCTATGCCGCCCGCGCCTATTATGAAGATCTTCTGAAGCTCGGCGTCGACATCTATCTGTACGGCGAAGGACTCCTCCACGCCAAGACGATCACAGTGGACAACGACCTCGGCTTCGTCGGGTCGAGCAATTTTGACATTCGGTCGTTTTCGCTCAACTTTGAGATCAACATGATTTTCTACGGCATCGGTGAGACGTACAGAATCCATACGATTCAGGGCGAGTACATCTGTCAGTCGCGCCGGCTGACCATGCAGCAGTGGCAGGAACGCAGCCATATTTCTATGGCGCTGGAATCCGTGACAAAACTGCTCAGCCCGCTCCTGTAGCGCTGAACAAAAGAGTACAAATTTTTCTGAAATAAGTTTCTGCGGCTGTACTTTTGGGGCGTCTTTCCGTATACTCAGATATGTATGATAAAACTAAGGAGGTGAACGCACAATGATCACCAAGGACATGCTCATCGCTAAAATCGTCGAGGACTACCCCGCCGTCGTGCCTGTTCTGATGGGCTCCGGAATGGGCTGCATCGGCTGCGCGATTGCTCATGCCGAAACCCTTGAGCAGGGAGCTCTCGCTCACGGTCTCGACGTTGACGCCCTCGTGGACGCGCTCAACAAAGCCATTCAGTAAACGCACGCAAAAAGCGCCTTTTCCTCATTAAACGGGAAAAGGCGCTTGTGTTTTGCGGGCAGTAAAAAATCAGATGGAAAAGCGCCGTTCAAGCGCCTCTGCGATGCGCTGCGATGCCTTGCCATCGCCGTAGGGATTGGGCGACTGAGCCATGCGCTCACGGCGCGCGCCGTCGTCAAGCAGCTGAGCAAAGCCCTCTGCCGCTTTTTGGGGATCGTTTCCCAGCAGCGTCACGATGCCGGCCTCAACACCTTCGGGGCGCTCTGTCACGTTGCGCACAACAGCAACAGGAACGCCGAGCGACGCTCCCTCTTCCTGAAGTCCGCCGGAGTCCGTCAGAATCACGCGGCTTCGCGCCAAAAGCGCCGCCATGTGCCCGTACTCAAGCGGATCAGTCAGCGTGACGTTCTCAATGCCCGAAAGAGCGGGAATGACGGCTTCGCGCACGACTGGATTGAGGTGCACTGGAAAGACAAACGTCCACTGCGCGTGACTGCGCGCGACATCGGCAAGACAGCGCGCAAGCGGCTCAAGGATTTCCCAGTTTTCGCGCCGGTGCAGCGTGACCGTCACGACATCGCCGGTCTGAGGCACGCCGTCCGGCAGCGTACCGCGCGATGAGGCAAACTGTATGGCGTCGACTGCCGTCTGTCCCGTGACGAAAATTTTGTCGTCAGGGATGCCCGACTTCAGGAGATTGGCGCGCGCCCCCTCAGTCGGCGCGAAAAAAGTATCGCACAGCGCGTCGGTCAGGACGCGGTTTGCCTCTTCGGGAAACGGCTCAGACAAAGAGCCGCTGCGCAGGCCTGCCTCCACATGCCCGACGGGGATTTTTTCAAGAAATGCAGCCCACGCCGACACGAACGTCGTCAGCGTGTCGCCGTGGACGAGGACGTAGTCGGCTTCCAGGGTGCGAAACGCCTGCGCCGCCTGCGGCAGAATCCGCGCCGCCAGCTCCGGCAGCGTCTGTCGGTCGCTCATCACATGCAGGTTCATCGCCGCCGGGACATCGAAAATTTCAAGCGCCTGCTCCAGCTGCGTTTTATGCTGACCGGTCAGGAGAATCAGAGGCTCAAAAACGCCCCGCTGCGCCAGAGCTCTGTAGACCGGCGCCATTTTTATCGCTTCAGGACGCGTTCCAAAGGCAAGGACAATTCTTTTCCTGCCTCCGCGCGCCGTCTGTGGTGTCTGCATAGTGTTCACGGTCTCACCCCTTTGCGCCCATTATACATCATAAAACCGCGTAAAAAGCCGCCCTGCCGCATTCGGCAGGGCGGCTTTTGCTGTTTTCTGTCAAGCCGTCAGTGAGCGCTGACGATTTCCTTGACTTTCATAAGACGGCTCGTGTTGGAACGCTCCATTTCCTCAAGCTTCATCGAGATGTACTTGATTGTCTCCGTGTAGGAAGGAATCATGACATGCTCAAGAGCATTGACGCGGCGGCGCGTCCGCTCGATTTCCGACGACATCAGGGCAACGGCTTTTTCATCAGCCGCAAGCTGAAGGAGTCTGGGAATGATCTTAGAAAAATCTTCCAGAGCGACATCAAGGCTGGCTGGCGTCGTCGCCATGCCGTAGTTGAATGTGCTTCCTTCCTGGTGAACTTCGTATTCGGGGACGATAACGCTCATGACGTTGTGTTCGGTCACAGCAAGCGAACAGGTGCTGCCTGAGATCATCAGGGCCTGCTCAAGCATTGCCGGCAGCGTCTGAGCGCGCGCCATGAGGAAACTTCTGTAGCAGGACACCAGCGCAGCTTCTACGCTTTCACGCGTAGCTTTAACGGCGCGGGCTTTTTCCAAGAACGCCTTGATCAGGGCGTCCTGTTTGTCCTTCAGCAGTTTATGGCCGCGTTTGGCGACGACGAGACGTTTTTTGAGCCGGGAAAGCTCCATACGGTTGGGGTTCACGTTCACGCGTGCCATTGAAATCCCCCCTCCTTATGCCTGAGCCTCTGATTTTTCCTTAAGCGGCATCAGATATTTCTGGATATAGGCATCCTTGACTCGCTTGAGTTCCTTGACGGGGATAAGCGTCAGAAGTTCCCAGCCGAGAAGAAGGGTCTCTTCAATGGTGCGGTTCTTGTACTCGCCCTGACGGACGTATTCGTCCTCGAAGCGGTCGGCGAACTTGGCGAACGCCTTATCCTCTTCGCTCAGAGCGCCGTCGCCGAGGATAACTGCCAGTTCCTTGGCTTCTTTACCGCGGGCATACGCCGCAAAGAGCTGGTTCATCAGGTCGGCGTGATCCTCGCGGGTCTTGCCCTTGCCGATGCCCTTATCTTTCAGGCGCGACAGAGAGGGCATAACGTCGACCGGCGGGTAAATTCCCTTGCGGTGGAGGTTACGGCTCAGGATGATCTGTCCTTCTGTGATGT
>JAXEJY010000062.1:0-4015 GCA_034101315.1 Pyramidobacter sp. | reverse complement strand
CGGCCGGTCTTCGGATCGGATTCTTCGGAGCTGACAATGTCGTAGATGAACTCTTTGTTATGAGTGATGTCCATAATCGTGACGGACGTCCCGACGGAAACGTGGGAGTTGTCAATCGTGGCAGAGTCAATGACTTTTGCGCGCGAAAGCTGATATTCCATCATCTGGATTTTGCCTTCGAGCTTTGCCTGATCGTCTTTTGCCGCGGCGTATTCAGCGTTCTCGCTGAGGTCGCCGAACGATCTGGCCTCTTCAATGCGGTGAGCGATTTTGTAACGCTCTTCGCTCCTAAGTTTCTTCAGCTCATTGCTGAGTTTGTCATAGCCTTCCTGCGTCATCAGAACGGCATCGTCGTTGCGTTTGTGTTCTGCCACGTTCTGCTACCTCCGGTCGTCGTGATAAATGATTTTTCATGAAGTGAACTCATGAATTTTTATTCTAGCAGAATATCGAGTATTTTGCGATAGTTTTTTTGCAAAAAATTAATTGATAGATAAGGACTGTTGATATGGTTAATAAAACTGAAACAGAAAAGAAGTCGCCGGCTCGGAAGAGTTTTTCGGCTGCGCCCCGCCGCGCGCAGCGCACGCGCCCGAAACAGACACGTTCCTCTCAGGCGTCTGAAGCGCGCGAAACTCGGACGAAAAAGAAAAAAACTCCGGCTCAGTCAGGCACTCTGCGGTTTATTCCGCTGGGGGGACTGGGTGAAGTCGGCAAGAACATGTACGCGGTCGAGTATGGCGACGATATTCTTGTGATTGACGCCGGACTGATGTTCCCCGACGATGAAATGCTGGGGATTGACTTTGTCATTCCCGACACGACATACCTTGAGAAGAATCGGGAGAAAGTCCGCGCGATTCTGATAACGCACGGCCACGAAGATCACATCGGCGCTCTGCCGTTCGTCCTTGCCAAGCTGAACGTGCCAGTGTACAGCGCCAAACTGACGCTTGGCATGATCGAGGGAAAACTCCTTGAGTCGCTGCCGCGCTACAAGCCGCAGCTGGTGGAGGTGGAAGCCGGCACAACGGTGACGCTTGGCGTGTTTAAAGTGACGTTTATTTCTGTTTGCCACTCAATTCCCGACGCTCTTGCGGTTGCGATTGAGACGCCTCTGTTCGTCGTTCAACAAACGGGCGACTTTAAGCTCTACCCGACGCAGGTTGACAGTCACATCACCGATTACGCGGCGTTCGCTGAGCTGGGGAAAAAAGGCGTTCTGCTGATGGCGTCCGATTCGACGAACGCGGAGCGCGAAGGATTTACGAAGTCGGAAAAAACTCTGACGGCGGCAATTGACAATGTGATGCGAACCTACCGAAACAGGCGAATCATCATCTCATCATTCGCGAGCAACCTCCATCGCGTTCAGCTTGTTCTCGACGCCGCTGCCCGCTTTAACCGCAAAGTTGTCTTTGCCGGGCGGAGCATGGTCAACAACGTAGAGCTTGCCACGCGCTTGGGCTACATAAAAGCCGACCCTGAAGTTATCGTCCCCCTTGCCGAGATGGATTCGCATCCTGCGTCGCACGTGATCATCATGACGACCGGAAGTCAGGGCGAGCCTTTTTCGGGGCTCGTGCTGATGAGCCGCGGAACGCATCACCGAGTCAAGCTCAACAGCAAAGATGTCGTCGCGCTGTTTGCCAATCCTATCCCCGGAAATGAAAAGCTGGTCAGCAGCACGATTAACCGACTTTTTGAGCTGGGCTGCGAAGTTCTGTACGGCAAAGAAGCCGGTCTGCACGTATCCGGGCACGCGTCGCGCGAAGAGCTGAAAATGCTTCTCAGCATGGTGCGCCCCAAATATTTTGCGCCGGTTCACGGGGAATGCAGAATGCAGATTCGGCATTCACAGCTTGCTGAGCAAGTCGGTATCTCTCCGAAGAACATATTTGTCATGCGCAACGGCGACGTCCTTTCAATCACGAAGAACACCGCGTCAGTTCGGACGAGCGTCCAGGCAGGCGGCGTTCTTGTTGACGGCATGGCGCTTGGAGAGAAAGAAGGGTCGATTCTTAAAGAACGCCAGGAACTGTCTGAAAACGGCGTTCTTGTTGTGTCTGTTGTTCTCGACGCCAAAGGGCGCCTCAACGGCGAACCTCAGTTTGAAAGCTGCGGACAGATTCATTTGAAGGACGCTGAGGGAATGCGTCAGGAGTTTTCCGAAGCAGTTCGCCGCGCGTTAAAACGCGGCGCTGTGTCTGATGAGCTCTTGAAAAAACAGATTTCTCTGCGCTGCAAAGAACTTCTCCGGAAATACATGCGCAACGCTTCCTCCGTCGTCACGATTATCAATCATGTTCAGGGAACCGTGCCTCTCAAGGCGCTTTAATTTATCGTCTGTGCTGAAAGGAGCGCAATCAGCGTGAGTGATTTTATGTCCAGCGTCCTTCAGGGGATTCTTCAGGGAATGACGGAGTATCTTCCGGTAAGCAGTTCTGGCCATTTGGTGATTTTTCAGCATGTGTTCGGCGGGATGAAGCAGTCTCTTGCGTTTGACCTTCTTCTTCATTTGGCGACTGTTCTGTCAACGCTGATCTACTTCCGACGCGATATTTTGTCTCTGCTTGCGGAGTTTTTTCGCGGCTTTGCGTCATCTCGGGACGAGCGCGGCGAGGGATGGTTTTTCGGATGGGCTGTTCTGTTCGGCTCTGTTCCGACAGCCGTCATCGGTCTGCTTTTGAAGGATAGCGTTGAAGCGGCGGGACAGTCGCTTGTTTTTGTCGGGAGTGCGCTCTTTGTCACGGGCGCAGTGCTGTTTCTGACGTCGCTCCTTCCTCAGGGCAGAAAGAAAATCTGCGTGACAATCGGCATTGTCGTCGGAATAGCTCAGGGACTTGCTGTCTTTCCCGGCATTTCCCGATCGGGAATGACGCTTGCTGCGGGTATCCTGTGCGGTCTGAGCGCCGCAGAGGCGTTCCGTTTTTCGTTTCTTCTCTCTCTTCCTGCGGTGACCGGAGCGGCTTTGCTGGAGCTTTCCGAAGGCATTCAGGCGGCAGAGCTGCCGCAGGGCTGGGCAGCGGGAGGCGCGGCGGCGTTTCTGTCGGGGATTGCGGCGCTGTATCTTCTGCGCCGGTTTGTCCTGCGCGGAAAGTGGCGTGCGTTTGCCCTGTACTGCGCAGCTGCCGGCCTTTTGACGCTGGTGTTTCTGCGATGAGCTGTTCTCTGCGCGGAGTGAAAATTATCCTTGCTTCGGCAAGTCCCCGCCGAAAAGACCTCTTGAAAGGGTTAGGCTGGGAGTTTGAAACAGTCCCCGCCGACGTGCCAGAGCCCCGCGTTGAGGGGGAAACGCCGTCTGAAATGGTCGAGCGTCTCTCTCTGCTCAAGGGCAGAAGCGTCGCTTCGCGTTTTCCTGAAGCGCTTGTCGTCGCCTCAGATACGGTCGTCGCGCAGGACGGACAGATTTTCACAAAGCCCGCTGACGCTGCGGACGCCTTGAGAATGCTTACTGCGCTTTCCGGAGCGGTCCATCATGTGCACAGCGGCATTGCCTTGTTTTGGCGCGGCTGCGAGATGTGCCGGTCGGAGATCACGGCAGTTCATTTCAGGGCGCTTGATGAGGAATATCTGAAGGGCTATATCGCCACAGGCGAGCCGTTCGGCAAAGCTGGGGCGTATGCGATTCAGGGGCTTGGTAGTCTGATGGTCGAGGGCATTGAAGGGGATTATTCCAACGTGGTGGGACTTCCTCTGTGTCTTCTTGGAAAGATGATGGAGTCTTTAGGTTTTTCTCTGAATCGGCAGTGGGGGGTTGAAGGATGAGAGGATTAAAAAAATTCGCGCAGCCTTACGCATGTCTTCTGTTGCTCTCGTTTCTCCTGGCGCTTCCTGCTTTGTGCTGGCGGGTGAGACAGGAAAATTTTTCGCGCTCGTCGTTCATCCTTTTTGACTTCAGTGAGTTCTCTCGCCTGAAAGGCGCGTCGGAAAAAGCCTCTCTGGCTGCTCTGATGGACGCGGGGATTTCTGCTTTTCTTGTGCCTGAATACACGTCTGAGGAGATCCGCTTAGG
>JAXEJY010000061.1:0-7075 GCA_034101315.1 Pyramidobacter sp. | reverse complement strand
AAACGTTCTTCCTAAAACAAGAGGACAGATCACGGCCGAATTAAAAGCGGCGTCCTGTCCTCTTTTATATTGGCGAAAATTGCAGGGATACGCTGAGCGTCAGCGCGGCGAAAAGAATGTTTGCCCCAAATTCCTTAAAATAAGATGCAGTCTTATCGATGATGCTCGTTTTGCCTCACTCCCGCAGTGAGATCGCTATCTGGGGAAAGAAGTCGCTGATACTTTTCAGAATTTCTATAGCGGCTTTGATGTCCTTGCTGGGGATTTACAATGCCTCATGCACGTTTTCGTTTTCTTCTTCGGCAGAAAAATGAGGATGTTCGCTTTTCTTCTGCGTTTGCCAATCGCTGAGTTGTGTTCCCATGTTCTTCTGTACAGAATAAGAGCGGAGTGGCAGCTCAATGCGTGAAATCAGCATATAGAACTTGTTTCTTTTAAGAGTTCTGAGTATGATGAGCGTGTACACTTTAATAAAGGAGCTGTGTGATATGGGTTTGCGCTGCGCAAAAGGGGTATCTGCTGTGCTGCTGTGCGTTTTTTTTGCTGCCGTTCAAGTCTCTGCTGCCGAGTTCGAGCCGTTGTTTTGCCTGAAGCGTTCGGAGCTGAAAACGGATGGTATTCTTCATTATGCCAGTGAGGTGGGGGATATGCCTACGCTCGAAGCTCTTAAAAATCACCCGGCTCCGGCGCACAGTGCGGAGTTTGTTCGCGTCCGCTATGGCATTTTGGGAGTGCGAGGCACTGAGGAAGAGGGATCGGGGCTTGTGATCTTCCCTGATGCTCAAGGTGAAATTCCTGTCTTGGTCTACAACATCGGGGCGACGTTTGACTCTCGTCTCGCGCCGTCCAATCCCGAACTGTGCCCCCCAGCTCTTGTTATGGCAATTCTTTTTGTCTCGCAGGGCTATGCGGTGGTTATGCCAGACTATATCGGTCAGGGGGCTGCTGCAACTGTGCCTCATCCGTTTTTGCATCGCGAGACAACCGTAAATGCTGTTTTAGGGCTTTTGGACGCGGTAAAACCTGCTTTTGCCGAGCGTGGCCTGAGCGCTGGGGCTCTGTTTATGTCCGGCATGTCTCAGGGAGGCTGGGCAACAGTCGCCTCTGTGCGTGAGTATGAGCGCCGGGGCGGTGCTATGGCCGCAGCCATGCCGATTGCTCCTGTACTGGACTTACCGGCAATGACGGGCAGCTGTTTTCTTGTGCGGGGAAGTTTGGAGCCGATGAAGCCGTTTGCTCCGTGGCTATGTGCCAAGCTGCTTTTGTCTTTGAAACATGTTTACGGGCTCGATATCAGCGGCATGTTCCGCCCTGGCATGGAAGATCTTTTTGCTGAAAAACTTGACGGAGCTCACGCGTTCACTGAGCTTTTGAAGACATTGCCCGTTTCATTTGCCGAAATTTTTACGCAGCAGGGAATGATGCAGATTCTTGTCCCTGATGGAGAGCTGAAGAAACGCCTGAAAGAGAATTCCTGCGTGGCATGGGCGGCAAAAACGCCGTTCCGTTTTTGTATCGGCGAACATGACGGCATTGCCCGCCATGAGTTTATCGAGGCATTTGCCGCGAAAATGCGGCGTATGGGGGCTTCAGACGCCGTCGTCATCAGCGCTGGGCCTCTTGAACACAACGCTGTTGCTCTGTCGGGCATGACTCGCGCGTATGCGTGGTTTGAAGCGATGAGGAAGCAGTAGAGAAAAAATGGACGTACCCTTGAAACGATTTTCAGGAGCGCGTCCATTTTAACTTGGGGAATCTTATCAGAGCTGTTCCAGCGCCCAGGCGGCGATGACGGCGGCGCCGGCGGGGAGGCAGGATTCGTCGAGGCAGAAATGAGGGCTGTGAAGCGGCGCCGCGCCGCTCAGTGCGCAGCCTAGGTCAGCGTAGCATGACGGCACGCGCTGGCAGACGTAAGCGAAGTCGTCCACGCCCATCTGAGGCGCGGAGGCGGCGAGGGCGCTGTGTGCGCCCAGGACGCGCGCGGCGGTGTCCAAAACTTTGGCGCTGACGCGCGGCGCGTTGATGAGCGCCGGATAGCCGGAGATGATCTCTACTTCCGCGTCGACTCTCAGGGCGTGCGCCACGCTCTGGGCAATTTCGCGGATTCTGGAGCAGGCGTGCTCGCGCGACAGGGGGGTGAGCGTCCTCAGAATTCCTTCAAATCGGGCTTCTTCCGGAATGACATTGCGCGCCGTTCCGGCGGTGAACTTTCCGATGGTGACGACGGCTGAGTCAAGCGGATCGGTCTCGCGGCTGACGATCGTCTGAAGCGCTGCGATAATCTGCGCTCCGGCGGAGATAACGTCGCGCCCCGTGTGCGGGTACGCGCCGTGGCTTCCTTTGCCGCGCAGGGTGACGTTGAACATGTTGCTGGCGGCGCGGGCATGTTCGGCACAGACTGAAATGCAGCCGCATGGGACGCTCGGAGCGACGTGGAGACAGAGCGCTTCTGACACGCCGTCAAGTGCTCCTTCTTCAATCATCGCCGCCGCGCCGCCTGTCGTCTCCTCGGCGGGCTGGAACATCACGCGCAGGGCGGCAGGACGGACGCTCTCTTCGCGAAGGAGGTGGAGCGCGCCGAGCGCGGCGGTCATGTGGGCGTCGTGTCCGCATGCGTGCATACAGCCGTCGTGCTGTGACGCGAAGGGCAGTTCTGTCGCCTCAGTTACGGGCAGGGCGTCCATGTCGGCGCGCAGGAGGACGACGGGAGCGGACGCGCGTGAAGCAGGAAGTTCTGCCAGGAGTCCGCCGGCGCAGGGGCGATAGGGAATGTGCATTTCATCAAGACACTGCCTGACGAACGCTGTCGTCAGAGGCAGATTGCGGTCCAGCTCCGGAATCTGATGGAGCGAGTGATAAATACTGCTCAGCCACGGGCTGATGGATTGGGCTTTTGTGTACACGGCAAACACCTCGTCGTTCAAAAATGGCGCGCAGATTTTGTGGTTTTCTCTCATGTGCTGATAAAGCGCTGATGATACAATGGCGCGTGAAAAAAATTGTATCAGCAAAGGAGGGGGAGCGCAATGAAGCATCGAGTCGGTCTTGTGCTGTCGGGCGGCGGCGCGCGCGGCGCGTATCAGGCGGGCATCGTTCAGGCGCTGGCGGAGGGCGGCATTTCTGTCGACGTCATTTCGGGCGCCAGCATCGGCGGTCTGAACGGCGCTGTCCTTTCTGCCGCGCCGACGTTTGCTGAAGGCGCGCAGAGGCTCGTCAGTCTGTGGCAGGATCAGGCGCGCCGGTCGCCGCTCATTCCGATTGACGTCAAGGGGCTGTTTTCGTACATTCCTTCCCGCCTGAAGCAGCTTCTTTCGGAGCTTGGAATCACTGAGGACGATATCGCGCAGAGGCTGACGGGGCGAATGCCCATGGTTCAGAATCTGCTGAAGGACTACGCTGAGACGTTTTTCGGCGATCACTGGGGAGAGGGCGCGTGGCTTTCGAGCGTGCCTCTTGAAGAGCGGATTGACCGCTACGTTGATTTTGACGCTTTGGCGCGGGGGATTCCTCTGTATCTCTCTCTCTTTCCGGCTTCAGACAGGGCGGTTTGGGACGTGCTTCACTGCTTTTTGGCTGAGCTGTCGCTGGCGGAGACGCCTGATTCGGAGTTCTTCTGCATTCAGAAGCTGCCACGCGAAGAATACAAGAAGGCGCTTCTGGCGTCGGCTGCGCTGCCGCTCATCTTTGCGCCTCAGGTCATTGAAGGACGCGCCTACTCCGACGGCGGCCAGGGAGGCTGGCGCCGGGTTCAGGGCAACACGCCGGTTGAGCCTCTGATTCGCGAGCGCTGCGATGTCGGAATTGTCTCGCGGATATGCGGCAACAAGCACTGGAACGCGGCGAACTACCCGGACATTGCGATTGTCGATATTCGTCCGCGCTCGTCTCTGAAGCGGAATCTGATCATCCCGGACACGCTGGGATTTACGGCGCAGAACATTCTCAGCTGGATTGAGCAGGGATACGAGGACGCGCGCAGCGATGTTCCTGAGATTCTTCAGACGCTTGAACAGCTGCCGAGAAAGACGGCTGGGACAGAACAATGAAAAAACAGCGGCAGACTCTGCTTAAAAAAAGCAGGAGTCTGCCGCTGTTGTGCATTTACGGCGGTTAGGGCTTGATACGGTAAATGGTTCTGGGGAACGGAATGACTTCGCGGATGTGGGGCAGACCGCAGATCCACGTGATGGTGCGCTCAAGTCCGATTCCGAATCCGCTGTGGACGAACGTTCCGTAGCGGCGCAGGTCGAGATACCAGTCGTAGTCCGCGGGGTTCATCTTCAGCTCTTCCATGCGGCGCACCAGTTTGTCGTAGTCGTCCTCGCGCTGAGAGCCGCCGATGATTTCGCCGTATCCTTCCGGCGCGAGGAGGTCGGAGCAGATGACTGTTTCAGGATCGTCGGGGTTCTGCTTCATGTAGAACGCCTTGGCGTCTTTGGGGTAGTTCTCGATGAATACGGGGCGGTCAAACTGCTTTGTCAGGATTGTCTCGTCATCGGCGCCGAGGTCGTCGCCGAACTTGATGTCGCTGCCGAGCTCGTTCAGCTTCTTCACGGCGTCGCGGTACAGCAGGTGATAGAACGGTCCCTGAAGGACTTTTTCGAGTTCGGGGATATTGCGCTCAAGGTATTCAAGCTCTTTGCGGCAGTTCTTGAGCACTTCCTGGACGGTGTAGACGACGAGGTCTTCCTGAAGCTGCATGTTCATTTTGTTGTCGTAGAACGCCATTTCAGGCTCGAGCATCCAGAACTCCGTCAGATGTCTGCGCGTCTTTGACTTCTCGGCGCGGAACGTCGGGCCGAAGCAGTAGACTCTGCCGAACGCTGCTGCCGACGCCTCGGCGTACAGCTGGCCCGTCTGGCACAGATAGGCTTTTTCGTCGAAGTAGTCCAGTTCGAACAGTCCGGCAGCGCCTTCGCCTATGGAACCCGTCAGGATGGGGCTGTCCATCAGCATGAATCCACGGTCGTGGAAGAACTGGCGCCACGCCCAGATGATGGCGTTGCGGATTTTCATCAGCGCGTGAGGACGCGTGGAGCGCAGCCACAGATGTCTCTGATCGAGGAGGAAGTCGATGCCGTGGTCTTTCTTGCCGATGGGATATTCCGACGTGGGGTTCTGAATGACCCGGATTCCCGTCACCGTCAGCTCAACGCCCGACGGGGCGCGGTCGTCGGCGCGGACAACGCCGGTCACCTCGAGGCTGGCTTCAATCCACAGTCCCTTGGCGGCGGCAAAGTCCTCTTCGGACACTTCTGCTTTGACCATGACGGCCTGAACGAAGCCTGTTCCGTCGCGGAGCTGAAGGAAATGGATTTTTCCGGAGCTGCGCTTGTTGTTCATCCAGCCTTTGACGCAGACTGTCTCTCCAATGTGATTGTGAAGATCGCGAATTTCGACCCACGGGGTCATGGTTATCAGCCTCCTGCGCTGAAAATTTTCGTCCGCGCGCATGGGTGCGGACGCTTTTATTTTTTGTGAAAAATATGCCGGTGTGATAAACTATAAGCAGTTATTATACACGGCAGCCTGAGCGCAAAAACTCGGCTTTTTTCGGCTTCTGTGCTATTCTACCACACTTTACTTTATGCCGCTTTTTGAATTTTCCGGGAAGCTGAAAAAAGAACGCTAGGAAACGCGTGTCTTTATTTTTTTCTCCGCTGGGAGGTTTTTTCATGACAGAAAAAGTGCGTTTGGAAAAATTGATTGCCGAAAAGTGGTCATTTTCGGAGCCTGTCCTGTGGTATGACGGCGAGTGGTGGACGGCGCAGAAGCTGTTTGACCTTGCTGAAGAGGACAGGCGGATTCTTGAGGCTGCCGGTTTCGGAGAGGGCTGCCGTCTGGCGACGCTGCTTCCGAACTGCCCTGCGTTTCACGCTCTGTGCATTGCCTGCTGGCAGCTGGGCGGCGCAGTCGCTCCGCTCAATGCCCTTGCCGGAGCTCAGGCGGTTGGCGCGACCGTTCAGCATTCCATGCCGGCACTGATTGGCGCGTCTGCCGCTCTGAAGAAGCACGAAAAGGACTTTGAGCCTCTGGGCGTTCCTCTGGCTTTTGTCGACGACAGAGGCGCTCTGCCTGATATCGACGCCGTTGCCGCAGCGCCTCTTTCAAGTCCCGACATGGCTTTTCTGTTCTACACCTCCGGCACGACGGGCACGCCCAAGGGCGTTCCCCTGACGCACGAAAACATCTACCGCGGGATTACCGAGGCCATCGAGCTGGCGATTCCCGGCTTCGGCGACGAGACCGTTCTGAACGTCCTGCCCAACTTCCACACGCTGGGCTGTATCGTCTCCGGCACAATGCCTTTGTTCATGGGAATGCGCCAGGCGATCCGCGCCAGCTTTATGCCCGTCGAAGGTACGCTGCGCGCCATTGACGAAGCGGGAGTTACGCTGATGATCACCGTGCCGACGCTGCTCCATTTCCTGTGCGGCGCGGCGATGAAGAGCGGCTGGAAGCCTCAGCGCCTCACGCGCGTCGTCTCCGGCGGCGACAGGCTTTTGCCGGTTCTCAGAGACCGCGTCGCTCAATACCTCGGCGCGCGGGTCATTGAGGGGTACGGTCTGACGGAGTGCTCGCCCGTCCTCGCCGTCCAGACGCCTGAAGGATCGCCGGAGGGCAGCGTCGGACCTCTTCTCCCGTCAATTCAGTACTGCCTCAAGGACATTGACGGCAGTCTGCTGAGCGGCGACGAAGGCGTCCTGTGGGTCAAAGGCCCCTCCGTGGCGTCGGAGTACTTCAACGCGCCCGAAATTACGCGCGAGAAATTCGCCGACGGCTACTTCAACACCGGCGACATGACGCGCGTTGACGAGCACCGCAACGTGTTCATCATGGAGCGCGTCAGCGACCTGATCATCGTCGGCGGCTTCAACGTCTACCCGCAGGAAGTCGAAACCGTGCTCAACGCCAATCCCAAAGTCAGGGAATCGGCCGCCGTCGGCGTGTCGCGCTCGGTTACGGGACAGATCGTGCGCGCCTTCGTCATCCTCAAGGAAGGCGTCACCTGCTCGTCTTCCGAGCTGGCGGAATGGTGCCGCGAGCGCCTGCCCCACTACAAAGTGCCGCGCAG
>JAXEJY010000060.1:0-3309 GCA_034101315.1 Pyramidobacter sp. | reverse complement strand
TCAAGCAGGGTGGTACCGCGAGATTCGAACGATCGACTCGTCCCTACAATGTAGGGGCGAGTTTTTTTATTTGAATCAGGCGGATTGTGCGATCCGGCTGACTGCGCTGTATTCAAACAGGGTGGTACCGCGTGCTGTGTCAAAACAGACAGCGCGTCCCTGTGTGTTAAGGTTTTTCCTTAAGACACAGAGACGCGCTGTTTTTTTATCTTTTACTTTTTTGAAAGGAAGCTGTCACAATGCCATCACATTTGATCTGGGGCGGATGCGATACTGTCGAGCTGGCGCGTCAGTACGGAACGCCGCTCTACGTTATGGACGAAGAGATGATGCGGTCGCGCTGCCGGCGTCTGATGAGCGCTGTCGCCGGACGCAGCGCCCGCGTCTGCTACGCCGGAAAGGCGTTTTTGACGCTCGCCATGGCGAAGCTGGTTCAGAGCGAAGGAGTAGGTCTAGACACCGTGTCGGCTGGCGAGCTGAGGATCGCGCGCGCGGCGCAGTTTGACATGAGCCGCGTCACGCTTCACGGCAACGCCAAAACGGAGTCGTTTTTGCGAAGCGGGCTTGAACAGCGCGTCGGAACGGTCGTCGTCGACAACGAAGACGAGCTGACGCTCCTTGAGCGTCTGTGCGGCGCCGCGGGCGTCAGACAGAAAATCCTGTTCCGTGTCTGTCCGGGAGTTGAGGCGCACACGCACCGAAAAATCCAGACGGCGCAGACGGACTGCAAGTTCGGAATTCCCATGGCGCACTTGGAGCGCGCGGTCAAAAAAGCCATGGAATCTCAGTGGCTCGACCTTGCCGGTCTGCACGTGCACATCGGCTCTCAAATCCGCGACACCGACGGACACCTTCAGGCGGCAGACCGCATGACGCAGATCCTTGCCGATCTGAAGCGCTCCCTCGGCTTTGAGGCGCGCGAGCTCGACTTGGGCGGCGGATTCGGAATTCCCAACATGCCCGGCGACCCTCAAATTGCCGCTGAGGATTTTATCACGGCGATTCTCGACCGCGTTGATTCGCGCTGCCGCGAACTGGGCATAGCGCGCCCCCAAATCGTCTTTGAGCCGGGGCGCTGGATTCCCGGAGAGGCTGGAATCACGCTGTACACCGTGCAGAGCGTCAAGGAAATTCCCGGCGTCAGAACCTACGTTGCCGTCGACGGCGGAATGACGGACAATCCCCGTCCTCAGCTGTATCAGGCGGAATACGCCTGTATTCTGGCGTCTGACACAGATCGCCCCGCGGACAGACGCTGCGCTGTTGCCGGTCCGTGCTGCGAGACTGGCGACATTTTGGGAATGGACGTCGCCGTGCCTCAGCTCCGCGCCGGCGACATCGTTGCTGTCCCCCTGACCGGCGCGTATACCTATTCCATGTTCAACGGATACAACTGCACGCTGCGCCCTGCCGTTGTTTTTGCTGCGTCGGGAAAATCCCGCGTCGTCGTCAGGCGTCAGACGCTCGACAGCCTCCTCGACGGGCAATCGGAGTAAAAAAAGGCAATAAGACGCTGAGCTCTTGAGGGGGCAAGCGCCGCATTTTCGATAAAAATGTATTTATTTGTATGATGGAGGTCTTGTGTGATGAATCGTCTGCGTTCTGTTTTTTCACTTGCTGTCTTTATGTCTTGCGCCCTGTGCGGCGCGGCGTGCGCGGCTGAGGCTGCGCCCGCGCCGGATTTCGGCGCGCTGTCGCTCCTTCCGCCTCTGGCGGCAATTGGTCTGTGCCTGCTCACGCGCGAAGTGATTCCCGCTCTGTTCGTCGGTTCGTGGATTGCCGGCACCATGGTCAGCGGCTGGAATCCTGTGTCCGGTTTCGGGCTTGCCGTCGAGAACATCTGGAACGGCCTCGGCGATCCTTGGGGCGCCAGAATCGTCCTTACCTGCATCGCCATGAGCGGTCTCGTCGGCGTGATGCAGGTCGGCGGCGGCGTCAAAGCCGCTATTCGCGCGCTCTCCCGGAAGATCACCGGAAGCCGCAGCGCCATGTTCTTCACCGAGCTTGCCGGATTCACCATCTTCTTTGAAGACTACGTCAACGCCGCCGTCGTCGGCACGACCATGGCGCCGATTACCGACCGCTACCGCATCTCTAAGGAAAAGCTCTCCTACCTCGTTGACAGCACTGCTGCGCCCATCGCCTGCATTGCCGGCATTTCTTCATGGGTCGCCTACATGGTCGGCCAGATCGGCAAGCAGTACACCGAGCTTGGAATCACCGCGTCGCCCTACACCACCTATCTTCAGTCCATTCCCTACGTCTTTTACAGCCTCATCGCCCTCGGACTTCTGACGTTCCTCGTCCTGACCAGCCGCGATTTCGGGCCCATGCTTGAAGCCGAGCGCCGCGCCCGGCTTCAAGGCAAGCTCCTCCGCGACGGCGCTACGCCTCTGTCCTCATCAGAAGACGACCCTGCGCTCCGTCCAGATGACACAACGCCTCTGCGCGTCATCAACTTTGTCCTTCCCGTCCTGTTCCTTATCGGCGCCATCGTCGCCATGCTTCTCGTCACCGGCGGCTATCCTCAGGTCGGACTGGGCGAGGCAATGGGCAACGCCGACAGCTCACGCTCGCTCGTCTACGGATCATTTGCCGCCGCGACCATGACCATCATCTTCTACGCGCTTCAGGGACTGACCAGCCTCAGCCGCCTTTTCCGCGGATTCCTCAAGGGCGCTCAGGCGATTTTCGTCGGCACGCTCATCCTCATCTTTGCGTGGGGAATCAGCTCCGCCATCAAGTCAGTCGGCACGGCAGGCTTCGTCGTCTCCGTCACAAAAGACTTCCTGTCGCCCAACTGGATTCCCATGCTGACGTTCTTCGTCGGAATGATCATTTCCTTCTGCACGGGCACGTCCTACGGCACAATGGGAATTCTGATGCCCATCGTCGTGCCGCTCATCATGAAAGTCTGCGCGGCTGAAGGAATCGATCCCCAGCCTTTCCTGCTTCCCACCATCGGCGCCGTATTTGCCGGAGCCGTCTGGGGAGACCACTGCAGCCCCATTTCCGACACGTCCATCATGTCGTCCATGTTCAGCGGCTCTGACCACATTGACCACGTGAAGACACAGATGCCTTACGCCATCCTTGCCGCCGTCGGATCTGCCGTCGCTTACGGGTGCATCGCGTTCGGCGTCAGCCACTGGCTTGCGCTCGGCGCCGGATTTGTCGTGACACTTGTCATCTTCATGGTTCTGTCCAAAAAGGTTGAGGAATACACCCCCGAAAACTAAATATCAGCCGTTCGCGCGCCAAAGCCCCCGGTTTGCCCCCCGGCAAGCCGCGGCGGTTTGGGCCGCCCCC
>JAXEJY010000059.1:0-8964 GCA_034101315.1 Pyramidobacter sp. | reverse complement strand
CCGCCGACTCGCGGACTGATTGACATGTTGTTGTCGTTGAGCACAAAAATCACGCGCGTGTCCAGCACGCCGGCGTGATTCAGCGCCTCAAACGCCTCACCGTTGATGATGGATCCGTCGCCGATCACCGCTGCCACGCAGTGATTTTGTCCCTGAAGATCGCGCGCCTCGGCATAGCCCAATGCCGCTGAAAGCGATGTGCTGCTGTGCCCTGTGCCGAAATGGTCGCACGGGCTTTCTGACAGCTTAGGAAATCCGCTGATTCCGCCTTCGGTGCGGAGCGTGCCGAACTCTTTGCCCCTGCCCGTCAGAATTTTCCACGCGTACGCCTGATGACCCACGTCAAACACAACTTTGTCGTTTTCGGGGTCGAATGTCCTCAAAAGCGCCGTGATCAGCTCGACTGCGCCCAAAGACGACGCTATGTGCCCGCCGTTGCGCAGAGTCACTGAGATAATGCGCTGCCGAACTTCTTCCATCAGCTGCGGCAGTTTTTCGCGCGGCAGTTTTTTTATGTCTTCAGGCCGTTGAATTTCGTCGAGAAGCTCCATTTCAGCGAGTCCTGCTCTCAAGATAAACGGCAAGGTCTTTCAGGAACGCCGCCCGTTCGCCGAACGGCTCAAGGAGCGCAATGCTTTCGTCAGTCATATCGCGCAGTCTGCGGCGCGCTCCGTCCAGACCGTAGGCGTGAACGAACGTCTTTTTGTCCTGAACTTCGTCCTTGCCCAGAGTTTTTCCCATCAGCGCGGGATCGCCTGTGCAGTCAAGGATGTCGTCAGCGACCTGGAACGCGATGCCGACGAGGCGCCCGTACTCCGTCACGCGGCGCAGATCTTCGCCGTCGGCTCCTGCCAGAACCGCGCCGCTCGCCAACGCCGCGCAAATGAGAACCATCGTCTTCATTGACGCGATGTTCATGACGAAGTCCTGCGCACTGCTCTGACTCTGAGCGTCCGTGTCAAGGACTTGACCGCCGCAGATCCCGCGCGGGCCGAGGGCATCGGCAAACAGCGACAGAGCGCGCAGCGCCCGCTGAGGCGGCGTGTCCAGCTTTGTCAGTCCGGAAAGAGCCGACTCAAAAGCGTAGAAGAACAGAGCGTCGCCGGCGAGGAGCGCCAGCGTCTCACCGAACACGACGTGATTCGTCGGCTTGCCGCGGCGCATAGTGTCGTTGTCCATGCACGGCAGGTCGTCGTGGATCAGCGACGCCGTGTGCACCATTTCAAAAGCCAGCGCCATGGGCAGAACCTTTTCGGCTTCAAGACCGAAAAGCTGCGCGCCAGATATGCAGAGGACGGGACGAATCCGTTTTCCGCCTGCCAGAAGAGAATACGTCATGGACTCTTTCAGCCGCGGCGGAATTTCAGCGCTCATCTCAGAACAGAACGCGTTCATGTAGTGTTCAAAAAACTCTGTCCGCAGTTTCAGTTCGTCTTTAAAAGCCATTTAGCGTTCCTCCTGTTCTGGAAAATCGCGCAGCGTTCCGTCCTGTTCAAGAATGCTCACTTTTCCTTCAGCCTGACGCAGGAACTCCCTGCATTCTGCGGCGATTTTCTTTCCCTCTTCATAGAGCGCCAGTGTATCCTCCAGAGGCAGCGCCGCGCGCTCCATCGTCCTGAGAATTTCTTCTAAACGTTCCATTTTTTTTGAAAATTCCATAGATATCCCGGCTCCAATCCTCGCTTCTGCGAAATAAAAAGAAAAATTGATTGAAAAAAATACGTTCTGAGCCTTAAAAGTATTTGCTTAAAAGGCCATTCATGTGCTAAAATGCGTTGGTTGTCATTGAACATCTACACACAAAGGAGGCTGCTTCAAATGTCCCAGGTATGTGATTGCTGCGGTCGCGGTCCTGCGACGGGAAACATGATGAGCCACTCGCATCGCAGAACGCGTAGACGCTGGCTTATCAATCTTCTTTCCGTTCGCGTTGACCTTGGCGGCGGCGAGTCAAAGAGAATGCGTATCTGCGCTCGTTGCCTTCGCTCCGGCAAAGTCAAAAGAGCTGTCTAAGAAGGACACCGGCAAAAGGACAAGCCGATCTTTGCGCTGCATACAGCATAGAAAGAACTCGGTAAATCCAGGCGATAAGGAGACCCTTGCGGGTCTCCTTTTTTTTATTCCTTTAGCGGTATCTGTCGAGAATGTCCAAAGCGCCCTCTTCGTCCACGAGAATTTCGCGGGGCTTCGCTCCGTTCTGCGGACCGACGATGCCCATGGCTTCCATCGTGTCAATCATGCGCGCAGCGCGCGTAAATCCGACGCGCATCTGGCGCTGCAGACCGCTTGACGACGCAACTCCTGTGTTCAGGACGATTTTGATTGCCTCTTCAAGGCGGTTGTCCTCGAGGAAGTTCGCCGCATTGTCCTGAGACTTGCTCTCGCCCTGCTCTTCAAGGTCAACGTAATCCGGATCGCCGAACGTTTTGCGCAGGTACTCAACGATGCGGATGTTCGTCTGCTCGTCCATAAAAGGCGACTGAATTCTCAACGGGCGCGGGTGGCGCGTGCTGATGAAGAGCATGTCGCCCTTGCCCAAAAGGTGCTGGGCGCCCGACACGTCAAGAATCGTCCGCGAGTCGGCGACAGAAGGAAGAGAGAACGACACGCGCGCCGGAACGTTGGCTTTGATCGTTCCCGTCAGGACGTTGACCGACGGTCTCTGCGTCGCAAGAATCAGGTGAATTCCGACGGCGCGCGCCATCTGGGCAAGGCGCATAATGTACTCTTCGACTTCTTTCTGAGCCGTCATCATCAAGTCGGCAAGCTCATCGACGATAATGACGATGTGAGGCATTCTGTCCTTCGGCAGAACTTTTTCGTTGTACGACGCGATGTTGCGCGCTTTCACCTGCGAACAGGCGTCATAGCGGTTCTCCATTTCTCGGACTGCCCACGCCAGCGCGTGGACGGCAGCGGACGGCGTCACAATCGGCTTTGCGAGAATGTGAGGCAGAGACTCGTAAATTCCCATTTCAACGCGCTTAGGATCCACCATGATAAAGCGCAGATCCGACGGCGTGTTGTGATAGCAGAGCGCTGCAATGCAGTTGTTGACGAAAATACTCTTGCCCGATCCCGTCGTGCCGGCGACGAGCAGATGAGGAAGCTCTTCCAAACCGGCGATGAGAATTCGGCCGTCAACCGTCTGTCCCAGAGGAAGAGGCAGCTTCAGATCTGTCTTCTGGAACGTTTCGCTCTCAAGGATCTGCCGCAGAGGCACGGCGCGGCGCCGCTGGTTGGGCAGTTCAATGCCGACGTACGTCGTCCCCGGAATGGGGGCTTCAACGCGGATTGAAGGCACTGCCAGAGCGACGGCGATGTCGTTGTCCAGCGCGGAAACTTTGCTGACCTTGATGCCGGGCGCAAGCTGGATCTGATACTGAACGACGGTCGGGCCGATGACCGTGTGCTTCAGCTCGGCAGAAACGCCGAAATTGGCAAGCGCGGCAATCACTTCCTGCCCGTTTTCCTGCGCAGCGCGGTCGTCCACGACCTCCGACACGGGAACATGCGGCCCTAACAGGTCAAGCGGCGGCGGAAAAGCGCCTTCAGGAATCGCGCGGCCGGCGTAAAACTGCACAGCGTCCGTCCCCTCCACATTGTCCATGCGCTCCACTTCCACGCTGGGAGTTTTGGAAACGGGAACATCTGCCGCAGGCTGATACGGCTGCTCATCAGCGATATCAGCGCAGGAAGACGAAAAAGAACGCTCTTCTTCGCTCGCGTCAGCGTCCGTCGCCGGAGATTCAGAATCCGTTTCTTCGCCCTGTTGTTCGTCGTACTCAAATTCATCCGGTTCATCGAGAGAATCTTCGTTCTCGTCAAGGACCTCTTCGCCGGGCTCTTCGTCTTCCTCCCCTTTGCCGAAAAGAGACTGAAACGCCGCTTTGACAGCGCCAAGACTCTCGAAATTCCACCGCCTCGGCTTTTTGACAGGATCTTCTTCCTCTTCCTCTTCGGAAACGACCTCCTGCGGGGCGATTTCCTCCGGCAGAGGCAGTTCGGGCTCTGTTTCGCATTCAGCCACAGGCGGCGCAACGGGTTCTTGTTCAGTCTCCGGTTCAGCGTCAAAGTCGTCTTCCGCGTTTTTCTTGCGGCGGAACTTCAGCCACTCAGGCCACGAGGGAAGGCGGATGAGCGCCAAGTGCGCCCGCACCCAGCTGACGCGCGCCGCACTGAGGTGTCCGTAGTTGAACGCCGCGAAAACGACGAGCGACAGACCAATCAGCATTGTCCCGACGACGCCGATGAAAAGCGGCATGACCTGCGCGACGACGCTGCCGATGATGCCGGGACTTAAAAGCCCGATGTCGCGCGTCATTCCGGCTCTCTGGAGCATTCCAAGAAAAACGCACAGCGCGGCATACAGAGAAAGAGTTCCCAGCCACTGACTGCATATTGAATGAATGTGCCGATGAAGCAGCGAGCAGAAAAGTCCGTAAAAGAGATGAAGGAGAATCAGAATCACTCCGCCGCCGGCAAAGCGCAGAATACAGCTTGCCATGTCCTCGCCGAGAACGCCCGTGCCGATGGCAAAGAGCGACGCGGCAACGTAGAGCAAAACTGCCGCGATCAGAAACTGGCAGAGACGGAACAGCGCGCCGAACTCAAAGCCTCTCTTCCCGCGGGAGCGGCCGCCTCGCGAACGGCGCGCTGAATATTTTTTAGCCGTTTTCATCTTCTGTCACCGTTCCTCCGACGACAAGGCCGTCGATTAAAAGGGACGGCTGTCCGTCAGAGACGCGGACGCTCTGTCCTCTTTTTTCGCACATGCCTGGCAGCATACGAAGCCGCTTGCCGACAGCGCGAATTCCCATGAGCGCTTTAATTCCGCTTCCAATCAGCGACGCGCCTTTAACGGGGCGCGTAATTTTTCCGTCTTCAATCAGGCGGCCGCGGCTGACCTCAAAGACGAACTCGCCGGTCGTCGCGTTCACCTCTCCTCCGCCCATGCGCTCGACAAAAAGACCGCGAGGTATGCTCTGGATCATTTCGTCCTGATCGTCATTTCCGCACAGGACGCATGTGTTGCTCATGCGCGGCATGGCTGACGACGCAAACGACATGCGCCGCCCGTTGCCCGTCAGAGGCAGATTGTAGAGACGCGAACAGCGGCGGTCGGTAAGATAGTTCTTCAAAACACCGTTCTCAATGAGCACAGTGCGCGACGCGGGCGTCCCTTCATCGTCGAACTCATAGCTGCCGTTCAGCCACGGGAGCGTGGCGTCGTCAACGATGGAAACGCACTCCGCGGCAACCATCTGTCCTTTTTTCGACGCAAAGTGAGATTTCTCCTCAAAGACGAGATCCGCCTCCATGCCGTGACCGCAAGCTTCGTGAATCATCGTGCCGCCGGCAGAGTCAGACAGCAGCACAGGCATAGGGCCTGTGGGACACGCGACAGCTTCAAGTGCGGTCAGGGCGTATTTCAACGCCTTCCGGGCAACTTTTTCCGCGTTCAGCGCCTTGAAGAACTCATCAGAAGTGCCCGTGAGCGAAAAGCTGCTCGATCCGCTTTCGACGCGCCCGCCGCTCTCGACAAGGACGTGAACCCGAAAAGAGTTCCGCTCAAAGCGCCCGCTTCGGATCGCCTCGGGATTGACGACGCCGAACTCATTGACGCCGGCGCTCCAAGAGAGAGTCACTTGACGGATCAGAGAACACTCATTGCGTAGCATGACATCCATGTCTCTGAGAAACTGAACGTCCTCGGGGAAATCGACGGACTGGCGCGAAAAAGGAAAATCGAGGGCAGGACTTTTCGGGGGAGTTATGGAGGCAATACGGCAGACTTCGCTGAGCGCCTGCCGCGCTGCCCCTTTTTCAACGCCGGAAACGGATGCCAGCGCTGTCCGAGCGCCTATTTGAAAACTGGCAGAACAGCCGCCTGACGATCCGCTTGAGACTTCTTCTATTTTTCCGTCCTCGTAAAAAATGCCCTTTCCCGTCGTCCTCTGAAAGTAGATATCGCTCCAGTCAACTCCGGGCAGGCTCTTCAGCAACTCGGAATACGGCGCAAAGGACTCCTGAAAGCTCATATTTACTGCCTCTTGCCCGCAGGACGGCGCGCCGGAGACGGAATCAGCCACGGACGCACACAGCCGGTGATAAAGTCAGGCGCGCGGAGCGTCACGGTGCAGGCGCCGCTGTAAAGCGCCAGCCAGCCGATTCCCGGAACAGCGATATCCTCCTCGGGGTGAACCTGAAAGCTCTCCTCGCGCCATTCCAGCGCGGCAAGCCGCGAGGCGCACTTGGCGCAGGGAGGCGTCAGAAGCTCTCCTGAATGTTTCGCCAGAAGGTCTTCAATCCGCTCTTCGCGCGTTCTGTGGCAGACGACGCTGTCAGGAGCAAAAATGCCGAACCGCACCCAGCCGCGCTCGCCGGCGTCGGTGACAGTGATCTGCGCCATACCGCCGAACGCGATCGTCTGCCCCACTTTCAGAACTTCCGTTGACGACTGAAACTCTTTCTTTGGCGACAGCGCGGCGAGGCAGTCGGGACACAGGACGGGAAGGAACGGATCTTCGCCTTTAAGCCCGGGGGCGTCAACGAGAACCGGACCGTACTCCATCTGATACTCTGTCAGCCCGACAGTCGTTCCCGGAAGGCGCGACACGGTCGGGAGGTCTTTTTTCAGCAGCCCCGTCAAAATAGAGCTCTTGCCAACGTTCGCCGCGCCGACGAACAGAAGTCTGTCCGCCGGGTCAAACGACTCTTCGAGACGGTGCCGCAGATCGGTCATGTCGCGGCGGCTCTGCGCGGAGACGAGGAGGATCTGTTCGCCTCTCACGCCGGTCAGCTCTGAAATCCAGCGGTGGATGCTTTTTCTGTCAATCCACGGCTCAAGAAGGTCTGCCTTGTTGGCGATGAGGAAAATCGGTTTTCTGAATCCCTCTGCCCAGTCCAAGTCCGGAAGGGAAATTTCAGGACGGCTCACGTCAAGCACGAGAAACAGGGCAGTGACATCTGAAGCGCTTTTTCTGATGCTCTTCTGGATGCCGGGATCGTTAATAGGGGCTTTGCGGTACACGGCGTAGTGTTTCATCTGAAAGCAGCGCTTGCACAGGACGCCTTCTTCCGGAGTCTTATTCGGAGGAAGGTATCCCGGCCAGTCTTCATGTTCATTTTGAAAAACAGCGCCGCACCCCGGACAGCGTTTTTTATCTTCCACGAAAAACAACTCCTTTTCTGCACGTCTTCGCAGACAGCTTTACCGGCGGTATTTCCGCACGGCGGCCTGATGTTCTTTCTGCGTGCGCGAAAAATGGTGATATCCGTCGCCCTTGGCGACATAGTAGTAGTATTTGTTCTCCTGCGGAGCGAGGGCGCCCTGCCATGCCGCAAGAGAGGGGACGCAGATAGGGGCGGGAGGAAGCCCCGGACGTTTGTACGTGTTGTACGGGGAATCCAGCTCTAAGTGCTTGTACAGGACTCGCGTCAGTGTCTGTCCTTTCTCGATGCGCCACGCGTACACGACACTGGCGTCAATCTGCAGGAGCATTTTTTTGGCAAGGCGGTTTTCAATGACCCCGGCGATGACGGGATACTCTTCGTCTTTCATCGCCTCCCTCTGAAGCAGAGACGCGATGACTGCCGTGCGGAACGCGTAGTTTTTGTCCTTCAGCGCCGCACCGAACTGATCAAACCACGCGGAAGAAGCCTGACTGACAAGCTCTGCCGGCGTCTGGTCAACAAGCGAGTAGGTCTCGGGCAGAAGAAATGCCGCACGGGAAGAAGGCTCTTTGGGAAGAATAGGTCTCATGGCTTCCGGAAACAGCGCGTCATTGGCGAGCGCGGCAATCTGCTCTTCCGGCGTGCCCAGAGGCAGAGGCGACTGCGGCAGAGCTCCGGGGACGATAATGGCGCTGTGAAAAACCGGCTGTGCGTTTTTGAGCTGCTCTGCAACGTACCACGAGGGACCTGAAGAAACGGTATAGCTGCCCGAGCGAAGCGATCGGTCAGCTCCTTTTTTTGTCAGCCAGTACAGCAGATTTCTGCTGTCAGCAACAATCCCCTTTTCGCGCGCCAAGCGCGCAAAATCCCTCAGCGACTGACCGTTTTTCAAAAGGAGAACGGCAGTTCTTTCGTCTTTATGGAACGGCATGAGGCAGACGTCTTTCCACTGCGATGGGGTCCAGCGAACAGCCGCGGCTGCGGCAAGCGCGAGCAGAATCAGACAGAGAAAAGCGAACTTTTTCATCGGTGTTTTACCTCCAGAGACAGAGCAGCTGCGCTCACATGATCACCATTGCGTCGCCGAACGAGAAAAAGCGGTAGCGTCTGCTGACGGCTTCGCGGTAGGCTGCCATCGTCAGGTCATATCCGGCAAACGCGGCGACGAGCATGACCAGCGTGCTCTGAGGAAGATGAAAGTTGGTGATCAGCCCGTCAATCACTTTGAACGAAAATCCGGGATAGATGAAGATTCCCGTTTCAAGCTCGCCCGGTCTGAACCCGCCGTCTGATGCTGCCATGCCCTCAAGCGTCCTGACGACCGTCGTCCCGAGGGCGATGACGCGCCGTCCCTCGCGCTTTGCTGACATGATGGCGTCATAGGTGTTCTGAGGCAGAATGCAGCGCTCTGTGTGCATGGTGTGCTCGCGAATATCGTGCGCCTTGACGGGACGGAACGTTCCAAGCCCGACTTCGAGCGTGATATCAGCGATCGTCACTCCCATATCAGAGACTTTTTTCAGAAGTTCTTCTGTGAAATGAAGTCCTGCCGTCGGGGCAGCGGCTGAATTTGCCTTTTTGGCATAGACCGTCTGATAATCTTCGGGAGAAGAGGTTCTCTCGTGTATGTATGGCGGCAGAGGCATTGATCCGGTCGCTTCTGCGAGGGCGCGAACGTCGCAGTCGTGCGGAAAGATGACGCGGCGCACGCCGTCATCGCTTTTGGAGCTGCCGATCACGGCAATCGTTCCGCCGTCAAGGAGGACTTCAGTGCCTTCGGGCAGCTTG
>JAXEJY010000058.1:0-2724 GCA_034101315.1 Pyramidobacter sp. | reverse complement strand
CAAGACGCGCGCGAAGTCGTTCACGCACTGACTCCACCGACGTCATCTGCTCTTCAGCTTCGCATTTCAGCTCTGCCTGAGGCAGAGAAAATCCGTCTCGGGTCAGCGCCAGAAATTCCTCAAAAGAACGCATTATCCGTTTCCTCCATCTTCAGGCCCCAGAAGCAGAATGGCGCGCCGGCACGGCGCAATTGTGTTTTTAATGCACTCAGCCAAATCTTCCGGCACGTGGCCGTCGAGGCTGAACACGGCTGCTGCAATATCGCCGCGCGAACGGCGGTTCAGCTCCATGCGGGCGAGGTTCAGCCCGCGCCGGTAGAGTTCGCCGGTTATGCCGGCGATGACGCCGGGGACATCGTCGTGAAACGAAATCAGCGACGGCATGTCGAACGACACTTTCAGCGAAAAGCCGTCAATTTCATGCAGTTCAACAGCGCCTCCGCCGACGGACGCGCCGACAACTTCGCAGGCCGATTCGCCGTCGCTCATGACAAGGCGCACAGAGTTGGGGTGCGCGCCGTCAATCTCTTCTGAACTGAAACTGAACTCCAAACCCGACTCGCGCGCGACGCTGAACGCGTCAGGAATGCGCTCGTCATCGGGACTCATGCGCAGCACTCCGGCGATCAGCCCCCGGTCTGTGCCGTGTCCCCAGTACGTCGCCGCAAATGAGCCGCGCAGAAAAAGGCGGACAGAGCGCAGAGGCCTGTTCCAGCCCCATATTCTGCGCGCCAGCTGCCCAATCCGCACGGCTCCCGCGGTATGACTTGAAGACGGGCCAATCATGACGGGCCCGATAATATCCATCAGTGACACTGTATTTCCCTCTTCAAAAAAAACGGGCGGCTGTCAGCGAGCCAGCTCAAGCAGGCAGTCCAGAAGGACTTCCGCGCCGTCGCAGATCTGATCCATGTCGCTCGTCTCTTCAGGACAATGGCTTCTGCCGCCAATGGACGGGACAAAGATCATCGCTGTCGGCACAATGTGCGCCATCATCTGAGCGTCGTGACCAGCGCCGCTGCACAGGCGCACAAAGTCAAGCCCGCGGGCTTTTGCGCTGCGCTCCACGAGGTCTGTCATCTCGGGGCGGAACACGACCGGCTGAGCGTCAACCGTCTGGCAGACGTCAAGCTGAAGTCCGCGCCGCCGGGCAATTTCGCTCATCATGGACGTCACTTCGCGGTTCAGCTCTTTAAGCGTCTCCGGATCGGGGTGGCGCAGGTCAACCGAGAACGACGCCTCGCCTGGGACGATGTTGACGACGTACGGTTTCGGCTGAACTCTGCCGATAGTGAAGCACGCGCCGCGCTTTTCGGCAATTTCCGTCATGCGGCAGTGAAGCTCTGACACGGCAAGCAGGGCGTCGTGGCGCATGCTCATGGGCGTCGTTCCGGCGTGGTTCGCCTCGCCCGTAAACGTGCCGTGCCACCAGTTGATTCCCTGAATTCCCGTGACGACGCCGATCTGTTTTTTCTGCGCGTCGAGGAACGGCCCCTGCTCAACGTGATATTCGAGATAAACTGAAGGCTTCACGCTGTCTGTTCCCTTGTAGCCGATGCGCTCAAGCTCAGCCCCGACGGATTTTCCTTCGTCGTCAACGGAGGCGTACATGTCCTCAACCGTCTCGTCGCCGCTCACGACGAGACTGCCCATCATGTCGGGGTGGTAGCGCGCGCCCTCTTCGTTCGTAAAGGCGACAACAGCCAAGGGCTTTGAGTGAGGGATGTTCTTCTCTTTTATCGTGCGGAGCGCTTCAAGCGAGCTGAGCACGCCGACGCAGCCGTCAAACATTCCGGCATTGCGGACGGTGTCGATGTGCGATCCGGCAGTGACAGGGTTTCCGCCTTCTGTTCCTGGAAGGACGCCCCAGATATTGCCGATGGCGTCGATTTTCAGCTCAAGGCCGGCTTCTTGAATGCGCGCGCACAGCCAGTCGCGTCCCAGTTTGTCTTCGTCGCTCAGCGCCAAGCGGTTTCTCAGCCCCTCTTCATTCACTCCGATTCTGCCGAGCTCGTTCAGCGACTCAACAAGGCGACTGCGATTAATTCTCTGCTCCATCAGCTCTCCAACCTCCTGTTTATACTGAACCGGCGCACGCCGGATATTCGTGGAATTGATTTTATAAGATATTGTCATTTCAGTCAAACTCATGCACAGACAAACATCGGCGGCAAAAAAGCCGCCTCTGAAGGTTCAGAAGCGGCTTGCTGCGCTGCGCAAATTACAGCGCTTCGATGTCGCGCACCAGCGCGCGGACGTCTTCTTCGCGCGTCGCCCAGCTCGTGCAGAAGCGAACGGCATCGTTCTGATCGTCAACGCCCTGCCAGAATGAATATTCGTATTTCGTCCTCAGCTTTTCAAGGGCTGTCTTTGGGATAATCGGGAACTGCTGGTTCGTCGGAGAATCCATCAGGAAACGCCAGCCCTTTTGGGCGCAGGCGCGGCGAATTTCCATCGCCAGGCGGACAGCGTGCTCTGAAATTTTGAAGTAGAGATCGTCTGTAAACAGCGTCTCAAACTGAATTCCAAGGAGACGCCCCTTGGCAAGCATAGCGCCGCGCTGTTTCATAATGCAGCGGAAATCCTGTTTCAGAGCGTCGTTTGTGATGACCATCGCCTCGCCGAAGAGCGCGCCGACTTTCGTGCCGCCGATGTAGAACGCGTCGCAGAGCGCGGCAATGTCGGCAAGCGTCAGATCGTTGCCCTCAGCGCGCAGACCGTAGC
>JAXEJY010000057.1:0-5793 GCA_034101315.1 Pyramidobacter sp. | reverse complement strand
ATCTACCGGTCTTTTGGCGAAGAAATCATCCATTGAATTGGCGAAAACTTCTTCCTCAAACCAAACCATCGGACGGTATTGTTCCGGCGAAATGTTGTAACGGGTTTTCATATTGATTTTCTTCAAACTGTCATCCACACGGAATTTCATGAAGTTCAATAAGTTCTCTTTACTCACATTATCGATTTCGCCCATTTCGAAAATCCAGTCCAGGATTTCTTCTTCAACATTGATGGAATGATCGACCAAAGTGTAAATATCTTCGATGTCTGAATCGGTTAACAAATCGGGTTGCTCCTGACGGATTTTGTTGATCAGATAAATCCCCGCATTAGCGTGAATCTGCTCATCAACGGAAGTCCTCACGAGCACGGCTGCACTGACAGAGCGCTGCGCGAGGTGGGCGGCGCGCTGGCGAAGCGCGGCGTGGAGTCGGAAATTTTCTGGCTGGGTGTCCGCCCTATAGCCGGCTGCATTGCCTGCGGCGCGTGCGCGTCCTCAGGCGTCTGCGTCATCGATGACTGCGTGAATGAAGTCGGACGGCGTCTTGATCAGTTTGACGCGCTCATCGTCGGATCTCCCGTCTATTACGCCGCTCCGGCTGGACAGCTGACGGCGTTCCTTGACAGGCTGTTCTACACGTTCGGCCGCTCGCTTGCCGGAAAGCCGGGCGCGTCGGTCGTGTCGTGCCGCCGCGGCGGCGCGTCGGCGGCTTTTGACCGGCTGAACAAGTATTTCACGATCAACAGTATGCCTGTCGTGTCGTCGCAGTACTGGAACCAGGTTCACGGCTCCTGCGCCGAGGACGTGGAAAAGGACGAAGAAGGTCTTCAGACGATGAGGACACTCGGCGAAAACATGGCGTGGCTTCTGAAGTGTATTGAAGCAGGACGCGCGGCAGGCGTTGAGCCTCCTCAGTATGAGCCGAAACTCCGGACAAACTTCATCCGCTGAAGTCGTTGTGCACAATCTTTTTCATGCTGTATAAAAACGCGGCTGGAACAGGTGCGAGTGTTCGCTCCCGTTTCAGCCGCGTGCGTTTTTAAAAGAAATTTTTGTGCGCGTTAGTACAGTCCCATGAACGCCGCGACGGCGCTGCCGGCGCAGAAGATGACGGCGGAAAGGAGAAGCTGATTGTACAGCTTGTCGCGGTCAACTCCCTCCGGCGCAGAGGCGACGCACAGTCCGCCGACCGTTGACAGAGGGCTGATGACGACGCCGTTTGTGCCGACGATGACGGCGATAATCAGCGCCAGAGGCGACCCGACTTCGGGCATCTGCTTGGCGATGTCGGCGGCAAGGGGAATCAGCGTGGGCATGACGACGCCTGTGCCGCTGGAAACGGCGCCCATCAGGCCGCCGAGCGCGACGAAAATCGGCTGAGCCGAGCGGGGGCTGAGAACTGTTTTCAGCTTCTCAGACAGCAGTGTGATTCCGCCGGCGGTGACGACGACTTTCAGCAGGACAGCCATGCCGCAGATCAGGAGGATTGTGCCCCAGGGCATGGAGGCGATGACTTTTTTCTGATCTGCCGCGTTCAGGAGCAGAAGGACGCCGCCGCACGCGAACGCGAGAAGTCCGAGATCCTGCTTGAACGCGATGACGCCGACGAGCAGAACGGCGATTGCCGTCAGCGTGAGCGTCTGATTGCGGTCAAACGGGGTGAAGCGGTTGCCTGAGCAGTTCTCAGCGCGCGGAAGTGTTATGCCGCCGAATACGATGTACGCCGCAACTGAGAAAAGAGTCATGCTGACGCCGTAGGGAATCCAGAGGGCGCTGTAGTTCGTAATTCCCTGTTCAATCGCCAGACGGTTGGCGACGATTCCGTTGATGGCAAGCGGCGAAAGTCCTCCGACCATGATGCCTCCCATGGTGACGAGCGACATCATGATGACGGGAATTTTGTTTTCTACGGCGACAAACAGGGCAATTGGCATGATGATGGCGACGACGAGGCCGCCTGCGCCGATTCCGGAGATGACGGCGCCGCCGATGAAGAAGATAACGGGCAGAAGACGCGCGCTGCCGCCGGCAAAGAAGGCGATGTTCTTCGCCATGACTTCAACTGTGCCGTTGACCGTCGCGACGCTGAACAGGAATGTCGTTGACAGGGCGATGAAGAACACGCCCATGGGCCAGCCGGCGGCGTAGATGGCAGACGCTTTCATTCCGACTGCGAACGTGCCGAGCAGATATGCGGCGACGAGGGCGATGATGCCGCAGTTTTTCTTGGTGACAACGCTGAGGGCGATGACGCCGACGAGGACGACGAGAGAGAGTACGGGAAGAGAAATCATAGTGAGAAAGCTCCTTTAGCGGTTTTTGACATTAGAGACGATGACGTCGCCCATTTCCGTGCACGTAAGACAGCGGCAGTTTTCGCTCATGATGTCGCGCGTTCTGCAGCCGTCGTCGAGGGCTTTGTTGACGGCAGCTTCCACAGCTGCGGACTCTTCGGGCATGTCAAATGAGTACTTCATCATCATCGCGGTGGAGAGAATCGTACCGATGGGGTTGGCGGCGTTCTGTCCGGCGATATCCGGCGCTGAGCCGTGAATCGGCTCATACATGCCGCATGATGTGCTTCCGAGGCTCGCCGACGGAATCAGGCCGATTGAGCCGGTGATCATGCTGGCTTCGTCCGACAGAATGTCGCCGAACATGTTCTCGGTGACGATGACGTCAAACTGCGCGGGATTGCGGACAATCTGCATGGCGGCGTTGTCGACGAGCATGTCGCGAAGCGTCACGTCAGGATAGTCGGCGGCGACGCGATGGGCGACTTCCGTCCAAAGGCGCGAGCAGTCGAGGACGTTTGACTTGTCCACAGAGACGAGATTGCCCTTTCTCTTTCTCGCTGTCTCAAAGCCGACGCGCACAATGCGCTCAATTTCTGCTTCGCTGTAGCTCATCACGTCGGTTGCCACGCGCTGACCGTTTTCTTCGGCGGTGGAGTGGACGCCGAAATAGATTCCTCCCGTCAGCTCGCGGACGATCATCATGTCAATGCCCGCTTCAACGCTCTCGCGGCGCAGAGGCGAGGCGTCGGCAAGCTGAGGAAAAATGCGCGCCGGACGCAGGTTGGCGAACAGCTGCATTCCGCTTCTCAGCTTCAGAAGTCCTTTTTCCGGACGGTTGTTCTTCTCAACCTTATCCCATTTGGGGCCTCCGACGGCGCCCAAGAGAACGCTGTCAGACGCGCGGCATGTTTCAAGCGTCTCCTGCGGCAGGCACTGACCGCAGGCGTCAATGGCGCTGCCTCCCATCAAAACCTCTTCAAAGCGGAAGTCATGCCCGAAAACGTCCGCGACGGCTTTCATGACGCGGACGGCTTCAGTGACAATTTCGGGACCGATGTAGTCGCCCTTGATGACCGCGATGTTCTTTCTCACCGCAAAAACCTCCTGAAATGAAATGTACGTTAAAACTCAATTTTTGCCCGCACAGCTGTCCGCGTGCGGGCAAAAATATACTCTAAAAAACGGCTTCAGTTGCTGACGGTCGGATGAGCGGCGCTGTAGTCCTCCAGCTCCTTGACGGCGGAGACGATCATCTCGTGCGTGACGGGATAGGGATAGACGCGCACGTCAATGCCCTTGAGGGCTTTTTCGGCGACCATCGGAATCCTGTCTATCGTCGTATCGAGGTCGGCAAGCGACGTGGGGAGCCCCATCTTCTTGTTGAACGCGTAGATTTTTTCAAACTCGTCCATGCGCTTGTCCATGAGCAGAAGAATCAGAATGCCGTAGGACACAATTTCGCCGTGAAGGTGGTGGTGCTCTTCAATTTCGGGCAGAATTGTAAATCCGTTGTACACGGCGTGCGCCGCGCCGGTCGTGTAGTCGACCTGGACGAAGTTCGACACGAGACCCGTCGAGACGATAATGCCGAGAATGACTTCTGTCAGCTCGTCGGTCACTGTGTTGTTGCGGCATGCCTCCATGGCGGCGACGCCCCAGCGCGTCATGGGAACGGCGCACATGCTGCTCATCGTGATTCCCATGGCGTCAGAGTGTTCCGGCGTCATTCCGCGCGACGACGTTGTGCTTTCATAGTGCTTTGCCATCGTGTCGCCGATGCCCGCCCACAGGTACTTTTCTGGCGCTTCAGCGATGACCTGCGTGTTGATGAAAATGTGCTCCGGCGGAATTTTTGAGAACGAATACTCGCGCAGAGATCCGTCCGGATGATACAGAATGCCGAGACTGGTGCATGAAGCGCACGTCGACGCGATCGTCGGGAACGTGAAAAAAGGCCGGTTAGTCCTCTGCGCAAGAACTTTGCACGTGTCAATGGCTTTGCCGCCGCCGACGGCGAAAATCATGTCGGCGTCCTTGACCGTCTGAATGGCTTTGAGGCGTTCAATGTTTTCTACTGATGCCTCGCCGCCGTACCACTGCCGGTCAATTATTTTGATTGAAGAACCCTCAGCGGCGCGGCAGATCGCGTCAGCCGCTGCCGCCATAGCGCGGTGTCCGCCGATGATGACGGCTTTTGTGCCGTGCGGGGCGCATATCGCCGGAATGTCGTCATAGGCATCAGTGCCGACGGTGTAGCCAGGAAAAAGCGTTCTCTTCATGCGAATCAGTCTTCTTTCTTTATGCGTTCAAAAAATGCAGGCGTCTGGGAAAATCGCGCGGAATTAGTCGCCGGAGACGGCAGGAACTTCAGACGGAGCAGCCGAGCGGTCAGCGTGCGCCTCCGGGACTCCCTGATATTCAGGATGCGCTTTGACGAAGGCGCGGTTTTTGAAGACGCCGACGGTCAGGAACGGAACGATGATGATGGCGATTGCCAGATAGCCGCAGTAGCCGTATCCGTACTTGATGATGTTCGTCAGACCAGCCATCGAAACGCCCATAGCGAGGACGATAATCGCGGCGGAGACGATCGCGCAGCGCACAGGCGCGCTTTTAATCCCGCTGAAGATCCGGAGTTTTTCAAATCGCGCCGTAAATCCGAACACTGTCGTGACGCCCGTGGAGATCAGGCACAGAAGCAGACAGACCGTGTAGACAGCCGTTAAAATGCCGATTCCCATTTCGCGGCATGAAGTCAGCGTCGGGATTGTCGTCCCCTTGGGAACGCTGGTGAAGAAGGGCGTCCAGCCGGTCAGCATGAACACCGACAGAACCAGCGCGACGGCGTTGAGCCCGAACGAAATCCACATGGACTTGGCGCAGGCGCGGCGGTTCATCAGAGGCGCGCCGCAGACGATCATCGTGGGAATGACGACGCACTGGAAACCGGCGTAGGTAAACGCCGTCATGACGGCCTGAGGCAGTTTAGAAAAACCGTCTGCCGCGTAGCTGGCGGCGATGACGCCGCTCAAATCAGGCGCTTTGACGATGCCCGTCGCAAAGATGGCAATGGACGTCGTCAGAATCCCCAGCCCCATGACGGTAGAGGCGCGGCGCACGATATCAGCGCCGAAAATCGTGAAGATAAGCACGACGAATCCGACGACGCCGATATAGACGTAGTAGCTGCTGTCGCCGAACGGGAAATACGCGTTGATCGTTGAGGCCGCTGTGGCAACCGCGGCGCCGACAGCCATGAGCACCATGATATAGAAGAACACTTCAAACAGGATTTCAATTTTGTCAAAGGGGTGGAAAAGCGTCTCAAAAAGCTGCTTGTAGCTCGTCATTTTGCGGCTGTTGTACATGAACATCGCTTCTTTGATGGTCAGCGTGAAAATAAGCATGCACAGGACGGCTGAAAAAGGTCCGAGCCAGCCCGAAGAGACAAAGTTCTGATAAGCCTGATTGCCTGAGGCGAAGCCGCCGCCGG
>JAXEJY010000056.1:0-11987 GCA_034101315.1 Pyramidobacter sp. | reverse complement strand
CAACATGACGTGACACTTTTTGAACCTCAATCTGCATAGTCACCCTACAGACTTTTTGGTATGGCAAAAACGTGCACCGAGTCCGAAGACTAGGCTGCCATTGCACAAGGTCTAAACTTAGCGTTTAGTTTACGTTGGCTGTTGCGGTTGCCGTCCTGACTGTGGAACTAAGGTTTCAATCCCCGTCGAAACCGGAAATAGCCCAAATTATTACATCTGAAAAAGCTTCAGATGTTAATGAACCGTATGGGATTTGAACCCACGACACCCGGATTAAAAGTCCGGTGCTCTACCGACTGAGCTAACGACTCACAACAAGAGCTATTCTACTCATAATAAGGTGATTTGTCAACTAGGAAATATGCCGTATTTGCGGACAAAATTTCACAAACAACACTGCTCTTTACATGAGAAACTTCCAAGTTCGGACTTAAACCACGCTAGGGCAGGATGTCCCGGCAAACCAAGCGCTGCTGCCAGCTGAAGATGAAGGCATTTTACGGTCATTTCGTTTTTGGCTCTGATTCCGCCAATTCCGTTTGCCCGAAGGCTTTTCCAAAGCGCGGGACGGCAAAGGCGCAAAAACTGGCGCTCAGCAGAGCTCAAGAGCTCCTGACGTTTTAAAGCATAAAGGGCATTGTACATTCTGTACTTGTGCTCTGCGCCTTTCAGATACTCTTCAAGCGCCCGAACGCCTCCAGCAGATTCCCGCGCGCCGCATAAGCGGGAAAGGTAGGGGCACGTCAGCCAAAACTGTGTAGGGAAAGGGCGCCCGTTGCTGAGCGGATAGCACAGCAGAACCTGCGGACAGCCGTGTAAACAGCGCCGCGCCACTGCAACGACGATATCCTCTGTAAAGGAATGGCCGTTCATCTGCCGCCTGACGATAACTCTGTCTTTCTCTAAAAAACGCGAGAGATCCGTACAGATCTCTCGCTTCGCCGTACTCAGAGACATTAGGGACGTGCGCCTTTTCTGCGCGGAGGACGTCCGCTTTTCCCATTTCTCGCGTTCAGCAACAGTGAAATTTTCTCTTCGCTGTTTTTCATGAAAGAGGACAGTTTTTTCTCAAAATCATCCGCTCCGCCGTCTGCCCCCTGCGCAGACGAAGAAACCTGTCTCGGCATTCTCTGCGGCGGCATTGCCGGAGGCTCTTCCAAAGCTTTCATCGAGAGGTCGATTCTGCCGCGCTCGTCAATCTTGACAATTTTTGCTTTGATCTTCTGCTGCAGCTGAAGGACTGAATCAACGCTTTTAATGTACTTATGGGAAAGTTGCGAAATGTGAATCATTGCCTTCTGGCCGCTGTCCAAACGGACAAAAGCACCATACGGCATGATTTGATCAACAACGCCCGTAACCACGTCACCTGGTGTTAACTCTGGCATATTATGAGCTTCCTTTTTGTTTTTTGATAGGATTAAAGCTGATTCAGGGTCTGAATCTTTGTAACCATAACATAGATACGTCCGCTGCCAAGCGACGAACGCAGCTCTCCAGCAATCCAAACCGGCAGGCCTTCTTCCTGCTTTGACACCCATTCCTGAATTGCAGGATCAAAAACGCGCATTCTCAGGAAGTCGATGCGGTCGCAACCGTCTGTATCAGTGTATTGACGCTTTAATGAGAATTCAAAATACTTTCCCAAGCGGCTTTCGCCGTAGCTTTCACCCTTCAAAAAATGAAGAACACCTGAAAGATAGACATCATTAACTAACTTTCCCATAGCCTTCTCCTCCGTCTCCCATAGATAAGTTTATCCAGAAATTATACACATAACCATAGAACACGTGCAAAGATTTTCCAAAGTTACTGCGCATTCCGCGCAGAAATTGCTCCGACTCTATCGTAAAAGTGCTTTCTGTACGCTTGGACTTTTGAAACGTACTGGGTACTGTTTGCTCCCAAGTATCTCTTCAGCGCTTTTTCAGTATCTCCATTGCAGTTTAACATATACCGCGAAAACAGCCAAGAGCCAACCATAATATTATTGCGCGGCTCCATAAGTTTCGCTTCTGTCGTGATATGCGGAAACTGCGCGCGGATTGTCTTTCTATGAAGCTTCCAGTAAACCTGCATTAAGCCGACTGCATAAGGGGAACGTGCGTCAGCGCGCGCGCGGGATTCTGCCACGATAAGCCCTGTAATCAGCGCAGGGTCGAGTTTATAGCGCTCTGAAGCCTCCAAAACATGACGGGCGTACTCATCTGTTTTTTCAGCAGGCAGTTTGGAGTTGTAGTATCTGAAGATATACGAAGCAGCTTCAACATACGTTTTCTTTTTTGCAGCACTGGCGTGAGATTCTGAAACAACTTTTCGAGTATCTGGCGACGGCGACGCCGCCGCATACAGAGCATTGCTTCAGAACTGACTCAGGAGTAAAACACAGAGCACTGATGCCAATGCATTCTTCAAAAAAGAGAACCTTACCATACAAAGGGCACCTCCACAAATGTCGTACATTTACTTTATTTTAACTGAATACACGGCATTTTGCCAGTGCAGTTTTTTTACACAAAACGAAACTTTACCCTCATATAAGAAAGGATTTTACTCAGTTTTTTTGAACCGGGAAGAGAGCTCACCGACAAAAAGAGGACTCAGCACTTTGATAAAAGTTCCTTTCATGCCGAGGCTTCTGCTTTCAATAATTCCGGCGCTTTCAAGTTTTCTGAGGGCATTGACGATAACGCTGCGGGTAACGCCGACGTGATCGGCAATTTTACTGGCGATGACGACGCCCTCGCACTCAAGCGACTCTTTTCGCATCTGACAGCCTTTTTCGTTTGATATGTCACGCAGTTTATTGATGATATGGTTAATTGCGTCAATCTCAGAGTAGGACAGAGCTTTCATCGCCATGTTGACGACGAGGCGCTCGCGTGCCCTCTCTTCAATCAGCCGTGAGCGGTCATGCAAAATTTCTATGCCGACAAGCGTGGCAAGATATTCAGCAAGCACAAGATCCTGCGTTGTAAATGTGCTTGAGAATCTGGCGAGCACAAGCGTGCCGAGCCGCTCTGCCGCGCCGTAGATGGGAACGTACAGCACTGTTTTTTCCGGCGGCATATCCTCTTTATCGTCAAAGAGATAAGCATCTGACTTATTCAAAACGGTCTCGCGCTGCTGAGCCATCTTTTCAACAAAGCTTTCCGGCATATATCCCTGATCAATAAAGGACGCAATCGCTTCGCTGTGATATTCGCTGACCCACGCATATCCAAGGATCTGACCGTCGCGGCTCACAACGTACACGTTCGCCGTCGAGAATTCGCACAACAGACGCGCCAGTTTATTGTAATCTGGCTTTGTTCCTTCTTTCCGTCCCTGCATCGCCCGTCCGACAAGGCGGGTTTTTTCAAGCAGATCCTGCATTTCTGAACTGCTGTCGGCAATCTCTTGGGAACTTTCCTTGGAGAATAGGTCTTTTTGCGTCATGGCAACTCCTCCTTACATCAGGTTATAGCCGTCAGAGCAGATAACGTCTCAGGTCTTTGTCGCCCAGCAGAGGGCTCAGCCGGTCCTGGACGAAGTCACGGGTAATTTCAATAGTCTCCCCCATGCGGGACGGCGCGTCAAAGCTGATCTCTTCAAGCAGCTGCTCCATGATTGTATGAAGCCTGCGCGCGCCGATATTTTCCATTTCTAAGTTCATTTTTTCAGCGATTGAGGCAATCTCTTCGACAGCGCTGTCGCTGAACGACAGGCTGACGCCTTCTGTTCCGATCAGGGCGGTTGACTGACGAATCAGGCTGTGCTCCGGTTCTGTGAGTATTTTTCTGAGCTCTTCTCTGCCAAGGGGGTTCAGCTCTACGCGGATGGGAAGACGCCCTTGCAGCTCTGGCACAAGGTCAGAGGGCTTTGCGTTGTGAAAAGCGCCTGCTGCGATGAAAAAAATGTGATCTGTCTCAATCTGACCGTACTTTGTACTGACTGTACAGCCTTCGACAATCGGCAGCAGATCTCTCTGGACGCCTTCACGGCTGACGTCTGCGCTGCCAGCGGCGCCGCGCGAGGCAATTTTGTCAATTTCATCGATGAAGATAATTCCCTCTTGCTGGGCTTTATCTAATGCTTCGCGAATAGCTGCCTCCTGGTCGATCAGTTTCTCTGCCTCTTCTGACTGAAGAACGCGCAAAGCGTCGGCGACTTTCATGCGGCGTTTTTTCTTCTTTTTAGGCATCATGTCGCCGAGCATTTCGCTAATATTGATGCCGACTGCGCCGACATCCGGACCGCCGAACGCAGTAATGGGGCTTGAGTTGTCCTGAACGTCAATCTCCACTTCGCGTTCATCGAGCTTACCCGCGATCAGCATGTTCAGCAACCGCTCGCGGGTGCTGGCGCGAACAGTTGATTCTTCTTGCTCGCTTTTTGGATCGGATTCTGAAGACGCTTCTTTTTCAGTTCCTTTTAAGTAGCTCAAAAATGTCGGTATACCTCCGGATGAACTGTTCTTTCGAGACGGAACGAGATAATCAATCAGTCTGTCGCGCGCATGGGCCAGCGCAGGCTCCTGAACTTCTTCTATCATGCGCTTTTTTACCATCTGCACGGAGCACTCGGCAAGATCGCGAATCATGGATTCGACGTTTCGCCCGACGTAGCCGACTTCGGTGAATTTTGTCGCCTCTACCTTTACAAACGGAGCGTTGACAAGCTCTGCCAGACGGCGGGCAATTTCAGTTTTGCCGACGCCTGTCGGTCCGACCATTAAAATGTTTTTGGGCGCAATTTCGCGCGCCAATTCGGGAGGAAGTTTTCTGCGCCGCACTCTGTTTCTCAGAGCAATAGCGACAGCTCGTTTTGCTTTATCCTGCCCTACAATGTATCTGTCAAGGTACTGAACGACAGCAGAGGGCACAAGAGATTCCATAGCTTCAGTCAGCTGCATGTCACAACACCTCGATAGTCAGAATGTTATCCGTGTAAATGCAAATTTCTGAGGCGATCACAAGAGAACGCCTTGCGATTTCAGCCGCGTCCAGATCGGAAATGTCCAGGTAGGCGCGCGCCGCCGCGAGGGCAAAGCCCGATCCCGACCCAATGGCTGCCGCGTTGTTCTCGGGCTCGATGACGTCGCCGACGCCGGTAAGAAGAATTGTATGCTCCCTGTCAGCGACGAGAAGCATCGCTTCCAGTTTTTGAAGCATTCTGTCAGTTCGCCACGATTTCGCCAGCTCCACTGAAGCGCGCATCAAGTTGCCGCTGTACTCCTCAAGCTTCTTTTCAAAAAGCTCCATGAGGGTCATCGCATCGGCTGTCGCCCCGGCAAAACCGACAAGCACTTTGCCGTTATACAGCTTCCGCACTTTGCGCGTGCCGGCTTTTATGATCTGATTTCCAAGCGTCATCTGACCATCGCCGCCCATGGCTACTTTTCCGTCTTTTCTGACGCAGACAATTGTCGTCCCGTGGATTGTTCTATCGTTTGACACGTTTTATTCTCCTTCTCCCGATCGGGGATGAGCCGCCATGTAACTTTCGCGAAGATGTCCCGGAGTGATTTTGAGATATCTCTGAGTGCTCAGCAGACTTTCGTGTCCCAAAAGCTCCTGCAGAACGTTGAGCGACGCCCCGCCTTCAAGCATGTGCGTGGCATAACTGTGACGGATTGAATGAGGCGTCACCTCTTCAAGTCCGACATTCCTCGCCGCCTGCACGACAAGCCGGTGAATTGTTCTGACTGTAATGCTGCCGCCGTTTTTTCCCGGGAATACATAACATTCTGGGTCGTGCGGAGAAACGCTTTGCCATCGCTGAAGGGCCTCCTGCGCCGGACGTCCGAACGGGACGCGGCGCTGTTTGTCTCCTTTGCCCGTGACAGTTATCCAGCGCGGCTCAAGCTCAATGTCATTCCACTTCAGCGAAACAAGCTCGGCGACGCGCAGACCTGACGCGTACAGAACTTCAAGGATCGTCCCGTTTCTCAAACACGGCTCTATTGTCCACGCAGCAGCGATCAGATCGTTCATCGCTTCTCGCGAAACTGCGCGCGGCAGACGTTCGGCAAGGCGCGGTCCCCGGACTGAAGCTGCCGGATCTGCTTTGATCGCTTTCTGCTCCATCAAGTAAAGCTCAAAGGCTTTTACAGCGGAAAGCTTTCGCGCAACAGAAGAGGCTGCATATCCGAACCCGCTCAAAGAGCGCAGAAAAGCTCTGATCGCGTGAGGGGTAATATCGGAAACGCCTACGCCCTGACTCTCCATGAAATCGGCATACTGCGCCAAGTCGACAGCATAGTTCGTCACTGTGTTTTCAGAGCATGCACGGTTATCGCGCAGGTACGCCAGAAAATCGTCCAGAAAACTGTTGAATTTTTTCTCTTCCATTTTCTGACCTCGTTTAAGTACACTCAATGTTGGCGCGCCAAACATCAATCGGCCGTGCGCGTGCGGCTTCTCAAAATCAAAAATGCTTATTCTGCCCCATAATAACATAAAGTTGCACAATAAGCATTAATTTTGCGAATCTTTCATGAGTTTTTTACTTGTCAAAATCAGTGATATTTTCCCAAGTTTCCAACAATTCTGATATTCAGCGTCACGCCGCTAGTTTGAGTCTTGACCAACGAAAAGGCGCGCGTTTTCCTCCATAAACGCCGAAAAACGTTCGCGCCCGCGGCTGAGTATTTTTTCAGCGCGCTCTGACTTATTTTTGATCTTCACGCCGAGCGATGGAAAAATTCCCATGTTGGCGTTCGTCGGACTGAATCGCGAGTTTGTATCGTCGCGGAGGCGTTCAAGGAGCGCTCCGACGGCGCTTTCCGCGGGCCAATCAGGCTGAGCCTGGCCGCCAAGGCAGCAGTACATTCCAAGCGCCGCCGCACATCCCATGGCAGTGCTCTCCACGTATCCCTCAACACCGGTCAGCTGACCTGCGAGGAACATATTTTCACGCCCACGCGGACGAAGATGCCCGTCAAGACAGCGCGGCGCATTGACATAGATGTTTCTGTGCATGACGCCCATTCGGACAAACTCTGCATTTTCAAGTCCCGGAATCATCCGAAAAACCTTCTGCTGTTCGCCCCAGCGGAGATTTGTCTGAAATCCGACGATGTTGTACAGTGTTCCTTCTCTGTTGTCCTGGCGAATCTGAACGGCGGCATACGGGCGCCGACCAGTGCGGGGATTTTCAAGTCCCACTGGGCGCATCGGGCCGAAGCGGAGCGTGTCGCGGCCGCGGGAGGCAATAACTTCAACAGGCATGCAGCCTTCAAAGTATTTCATATCCCCCTCAAAATCATGAAGAGGCGCCCGCTGGGCAGAGATAAGAGCCTCGTAAAATGCCTGATACTCCTGCTCATTCATCGGGCAGTTGATGTAGTCGCCCCCCTCATACTCCGCATAGCGGTCTTTTCTGTAGGCGATTTCCATATTGACAGAATCGAGTTCAATGACAGGAGCAACGGCATCAAAGAAGTACAGATACTCCCCTCCCAGAATTTTCCCCAGCTCCGACGCCAGCGCTGGCGACGTCAGCGGCCCGCTGGCAATAATGCAGTGAGCACTGGGAATTTCATTGATTTCCTCGCGCTTCAGCGTAAAAAGAGGGTGCGATGTCAGCGTTTCAGTAATATAGGCAGAGAAGAGATTTCTGTCGACAGCAAGAGCTTTTCCTGCCGGAACAGTGCTGGCGTCAGCAGCTTTCATGATGAGGCTGTCCATGCGCCGAAGCTCTTCTTTTAAAAGACCGCCCGCAGAGTTTGGATCGTCTGATCCAAGGGAATTGCTGCATACCAGCTCTCCAAGCCGGTCTGTCTGATGAGCCGGGCTTTCACAGACTGGGCGCATTTCATAAAGACAAACGGGGATACCGCGGCGGACAAGCTGCCATGCTGCTTCAGAGCCGGCAAGTCCGCCGCCGACAATGACGACGTGATCCATTATTCTTCTCCCTTATGGCCGCACTGAGGACAGACGGGTGTCCGAGCTCTGCCGCGATACTCCATGACAGCCCCGCAGACAGGGCATTTTGAAGCAGACGGCTTGTTCCACGAGACAAAATCGCAGTCCGGATAACGCGAACAGCTGAAAAATGTGCGTCCTTTTTTCGATTTTTTCTGAACAACTTCTCCGCCTTCATCGGCGCCGCATTTTGGACAGGGAACTCCGATTTTCTTCTGAAGAGGCTGAATATAACGGCATTCAGGGAATCCGCTGCAGCCGATGAACTCGCCAAAACGGCTGCGTTTTTTTACGAGCGGGCGGCCGCATTCGGGACAAAGTTCACCTGTCAGCTCTGGCGGCGGCAAGGGAACGGCAGGAGCTTTCTCGGCCTCTTCAATGGCGTCTGAAAAGGTTTTCCAGAAATGCCCTACAAGGTCAACCCAGTTTGATTTTCCGGATTCTACTTCATCAAGAGAGCTTTCCATCGCCGCTGTAAATCCGACGTTGACGATTGGGGACGCTGACTCAGAGCTGAAGTGATCAAGAAGAAATCTATTAACGATGCGTCCAAGTTCGCTGGGGCGCAGTTTTCTGTCTTCTTCGCGAACGACATAGGCTCTGTCATAAAGAGTTTCAACGATTGAGGCATACGTTGAGGGACGTCCGATTCCGTCCTCCTCCAGCGTTTTAATCAAGCTGGACTCTGTGTAGCGCAGAGGCGGGCGTGTCTGATTCTGCTCTGTCTCTATTTCATTCGCTGTGAGTATTTCTCCCTCTTGCGCAGGAGAAAGCAGAGAGTCTTTCAAGTCAAGCGGCCACACAGCTCCCCAGCCGTCAAAGCTCACAGACGATCCCTGCGCACGAAGTCCTAAGTTGGCGCACTGACATTCAATTGCTGTCGAGTTGACTTTGGCGCTTGTCATCTGAGAGGCAATGCTCCGTCTCCATATCAAGTCATACAGACGGTACTGTTCGGGGGAAAGAGCGCTTTTAATGAGTTCCGGCTTGAGGGTAAAATCGGTGGGGCGAATTGCCTCGTGAGCGTCCTGAGCGTTTGATGAAGCATGGTACATGATGGGCTTCGCAGGGATGTACTTGCTGCCAAACGTTTCCTTAATGACGCTGCGCGCCTGATTCACAGCCTCCGGCGCCATTCTGAGGCTGTCTGTTCTCATGTAGGTAATGAGTCCGGTGACGCCCTTTGACGGAATCACAACGCCCTCAAACAAGCTCTGCGCGACAGACATGGTTCGCCGCGGAGAAAAACCCAGGCGACTCGCCGCAGCCTGCTGAAGTGTGCTGGTTTTAAACGGCACTGGAGCTTTTCTCGACGAGTTTTTTTGAGTGAATGCCGCGACTGCAATTGGCTCTGTCCTCAGGACGTTTTCAAATCGCTGCGCTTTTTCGAGGCTGTCAATCGCCAAAGGCTTTCCGTCGGTCAGAAGGCTGACATTGTTCTCGCGCTCAACGCGAAGTCTGTAATGTCTCCCGTCAGGCGAGCACGCGTCGACGCAAATGTTCCAATAATCTTTCGGCACAAAGGCACTGATCTCGTCTTCCCGCTGGCAGATAATAGCAAGGGCAACTGACTGAACTCTTCCTGCGGAAAGTCCGCGGCGCACTTTCCGCCACAGAAGGGGGCTGAGCTGGTATCCGACGAGACGATCGAGAACGCGGCGTGCTTGCTGTGCGTTCACTCTGTTCATGTCAATTGGCTCAGGGTGTTTTACGGCGTTTTTCACAGCATCTGCCGTGATCTCGTGAATCCTGATGCGGCAGTCGGACGCCGGATCGATCCCGAGGATGCCGGACACGTGCCAAGCAATGGCTTCTCCCTCGCGGTCGGGGTCAGCGGCAAGAAGAACTGTGCGAGCTGACGCGGCTGCTGTCTGAAGCTCTTTTTTAATTTTTGCCTTGCCTTTAACAAGGATATATTCCGGTTTGAAGTCGTGCTCAATGTCTATCGCCAGACGGCTTTTCGGCAAATCGACAATGTGACCGACGCTGGCTTTGACGGTATAGGATGAGCCCAATATTTTGGTCAGTGACCGCGCTTTTGTCGGCGATTCGACAACGATAAGAGTTTTTCCGTTTTTTGCTCGGGCGGGTGTTTGAGCTGGCGTTACACCGAGTGAAATAACCTCTTCTGACTCGTGTTCTGTTTTCGGCTTTTTCGCTGCGCTCCGGCGCGTTTTCGCGGTTTTCGGCAAGGCGGTCTGTTCAGTTTCTGCTGTTTTTTTTGAAGCAGTTTTTTTCACCGTTTTCCGCGCTGCGGTCTTTTCGGGTTTTTCCGCCGCAGACGCTCCCTTTTTGACGCTCTTTTTCACGGTCTTCTTTACAGCAGCCTCTTCCGCTTCAGTTTCCGCTGCCGCCTCAGCTTGTGCCGCTTTTTTTGAAGCAGTTTTTTTCACCGTTTTCCGCAGAGCTGCGTTTTCTGATTTTCCTGCTGTCTCTGTTGTATCTGCTTCAGACTTTTTTTTCGTTGAGGTTTTTGAACGCGCTGTTTTCTTGGCAGGAGCAACGCTGTCGCTTTGTGCCAAATCGGTTTTCTGTTCTTTCTTTATTGCCATTCGCACTCTCCTCATCAGGCAGTATTTTGCGTCAGCTCAGCAGTCGGGGCTTTTTTTCTTCTGCCTGATCAAGCGAAATCGCTGCTGCGATAGTGTCTGAGCTGTCCCCCATAGCCATTAGGACTGAAGTAACAAGCTTCGCGTCCCCCGGAGTCTGTCGTATTTGTGAAATAATCACTGTTTCTGTAATAAGCTGTTCAATCTGCTGAGGCGAAAGCCAGTTTTTGTTCTGATACTGATAAATCAGAGACTGAGCCTCCAGAGTCAGGCAGGATTGTTCTGCCGGATCAAGAACTCTGAGCAAATCGAATCACACCTCCATACGCATAGAAAAAAATTTCCAAAGAACTGCGCGACATTTTATCGTTTATGTGATAATTGTCAAATTTCTCACAGAAGGATCCAATAAAAAAGCAGGGAGAGGAAGCTCCCCCTGCCTGAAAACAGAATTTTACAGTTCTTCGCCCATCAGTTTGCGCATGCCTCTGAGCATAATTCTCTGCTCGACTCCGGCGACGAGCTTGCGCGTATAGGCGACGGTGTCAGGATTGACGCTCATGCTGTCAATTCCCTCTTTGACGAGGAACTCCGCAAAATCGGGATAGAGCGACGGCCCCTGTCCGCAAATTGAACACGTGATTCCGTTCCTGTGGGCGGCATGAATCAGCGTCTTAATCGCATTCTGAACGGCTGGATCTCTTTCGTCAAAGTATCCCATGTTGTTCAAAATACCTGAATCGCGGTCGACTCCCATGACCAGCTGCGTCAGGTCGTTGCTTCCGATGCTGAATCCGTCAACCAGCTTTGCAAAAGCGTCCGCCTGGAATACAACGGCGGGAACTTCAGCCATAATCCAAATCTTGAATGATTTATTCTGAATCAGTCCTTCAGATGCCATGATCTCTTTGACGCGGCACAGCTCCCATGTAGTGCGCACGAACGGAAGCATGACCCACACGTTGATCAGACCGAACTCATCGCGGACTTTTTTAATCGCCTTGCATTCAAGTCTGAAGCCCTCTTCATACGCAGGCGAGACATAGCGCGAAACGCCGCGCCAGCCGATCATCGGGTTGTTTTCTTCCGGCTCTACGTCGCCGCCTTCAAGGCCTCTGAACTCATTCGTGCGGAAATCGCTCATTCTGACGACGAGCGGACGGGGATAAATCGCCTGAGCGACGGTTGTAATCGCTTCGCTCATGTCGTTGATGAGCACATCGCCGCGTCCCGTGCGCAGCAGGTGCATGGGATGCACTCCGATGTGCGAGAAGATGAACTCGGTGCGCATCAGTCCAATACCGTCAAAAGGCAGATGGCTGTATTTGCCGATAATTGAAGCGTCGCCGAGGTTCATATAAATTTTCGTTCCCGTGATGGGAGCATACTCAGCTGCTGCGGCGACAGTCTTGACGGCAGCGCCCTCAGCGACGGGCGAATGGATATCCGCGTCTGACGAAAGACTGACATTGCCGCGATAGACAACGCCGCGCGTCGCGTCAACGGTGACTTCCATGCCTTCCTTCAG
>JAXEJY010000055.1:0-5225 GCA_034101315.1 Pyramidobacter sp. | reverse complement strand
CTTTTTCAGCAGGACAATTGGAGCGCGCGTGCCGCTGAGCAGTTTGACGTCGTTGTCGTCCAGTTCGGCAATCTGGTGAGCTTGTGCAATGTCAGCGACCATCACGGCAAACGGGCGCGAGGGGCGGCGTTTGCGCTGTCTGAGAAGAGAAACGGATTCAGAGCTGTACGCTCGGCACGCGAGATGAAAGCCGCCAAGCCCTTTGACAGCGATAATGGCGCCCTCTTTGAGCGCGCGCACCGCACACGCCAGAGCCTCTTCGCCGCGCGCCGCACAAGCACCGTCCGCACTGCAGAATTCCAGCTGCGGGCCGCACTTTGGACACGCGTTTGGCTGAGCATGAAAACGTCTGTCGCGTTCATCAGTGTATTCAGCGTGGCAGTCGGGGCACATGGGAAACAACGACATTGTCGTGCAGGGACGGTCATACGGCAATGATTTGACGATGGAAAAACGCGGACCGCAGTTTGTGCAGTTGGTGAAGGGATAGCGCCAGCGCCGGTTGCGTCGGTTTTTTATGTCCCCAAGACAGTCAGCGCATACTGCCATGTCAGGAGGCAGAAGAACTCTCTGACGCTCCGAGCGGACACTTTTCTCGATGATAAAATCAGCGTCCGTACGTTCGATCTCTTTTTCTTCCAGTAGGGCGATACTAATGATCAGAGCGACGTCAGGGCAGTTTTCTTTCAGCTCTGCGGGATAACGCTCAACGCTGCTCTGTTCGCCTTGAATTTTCAGCAGAACGCCGTCTGACGTGTTGGAAACAGAGCCTTTTATGTTCAGACGGTGCGCAATGCGGACGCAGAGAGGGCGAAACCCTACGCCTTGGACAATGCCGCTGACGCTGTAATGTCGTTCTATGAGCACGGCAAATCACTTCTTTCGTATTGAGACAGTCCGGGCGCTCTGTCCTAGCCCGGAAATTTGAGCCATAAAATATTACTATACAGGCTGAGGAAAAAACTCTCAAGAGGAGATACCAATAAATGAGCAAAAGGATCGTCGTAGGAATCAGCGGTGGCGTTGACAGCACGCTCACAGCACTTCGTCTCAAAGAAGCCGGATATGAAGTAACTGCAGTTCATCTTGTCATGAAAGACTCTATCGACCCGCGTGACAGCGCGCGCATGGAGGCGCTTGAACGACAGGAAAACATCTCTGTTCGTCATATCGACTGCCGCGAACGGTTTGTGCAGAAGGTCATTCAGCCGTTTCTGAACGCGTACAGCAGCGGTCAGACGCCAAATCCGTGCGTCATCTGCAATGAAGCGGTCAAAGTGCGCTGTTTAATTGAAGAAGCTGACCGCCTTGGCATTGCGCAGGTAGCAACAGGTCATTATGCCGGAACAATGCAGACAGAACATGGACATGCCATTGTCCGCGCGTCGTCAAAAAAAGATCAGAGCTACATGCTCTACCGGCTTCCGTCTGAGTGGATTGGACGGCTCGTCTTTCCGCTGCGCAGCGATGAGAAGCACGATGTCCGTCAAGAGACTGCACAGCGGCTTCATTCAGATCAATTTTCGCTGGGCGACAGTCAGGATATCTGTTTTCTCGGAGATCAGAATCTTGAAGATTATCTGCGTTCCCATCTTTCAGCGGAGAGCATAAAGCCGGGGCTCATCACGGACACTGAAGGAAACGCGCTCGGAACGCACCGCGGAGTTTCTCTGTACACAGAAGGACAGAGAAAGGGACTCGGTCTGTCCGGCGGTCCGTGGTTTGTGCGGTCAAAAGACAGGGCAGAGAATCGCCTCGTGCTTGAACACGGCAAAGAGACGGGCGTGCACAGAATTTCTTTTTGCTGCGCAAATTGGCAGCAGCCTGTCAGCACAGGCACGACGTACAGCGTCCAGTACAGATACCGCTGTGTCCCTGTCACGGGAAATCTGATAAGATATGATGGATCTTCCGGCGAATTTGAATTATCTTTGCCGGCAGGAGGCGTTGCAGCCGGACAGTCGCTCGTATTCTATGACGGTACAATGCTTTTAGGCGGCGGCATCATTACATCAGCGCAATAACTGGAGGATATCGCATGAAAACAGGGGCTCGTAGATTGACAGCTGCGCAGGTACGCAGAAAAACAGATCCGAAGGCGCTGCACTGTTCTACTTCAGCAGAGCTTGAGGAGCTGAATACTTTTATCGGTCAGGATCGCGCCATGAGAGCCGTCGATTTCGGTCTCTCTGTGAAAAGCAGCGATTACAACATTTTCATCGTCGGAGTACAGGGCAGCGGGCGCACCAGCTACGCCTTGAGGAGCGTCAGAGAAAAAGCGGCCTGTATGGCTGTGCCTGATGATTGGATTTACGTCAACAATTTCGACTCGCCATCAACGCCTATTGCGCTCAATTTGCCGGCTGGAATGGGCAAAGTCGTCGCAGCAGCGTTTGAAAAACTCATTGACGAACTGAAATCAGCCATCAGCAGCGCTTTTGAAAAAAGCAGCTACGAAGATGCAAAAGCGCAGGAAATTGGGAGCTTCCAGGAGAGCATTTCGGAGACAATGAACCAGATCCGAGAGGCGGCAGAGAAAGACGGTTTTTTGGTCAAACGCACGCCGCAGGGATTCGTCAACATTCCCCTCAAAGAAGTCACCGGAGAAAACGGGGAAATAGAAATGAAAGAGCTTCAGACTGACGAATATGATGCCCTTCCGGAATCAGAGAAAAAACGCCTGAAAGCGGCGTCTGACGCGGTTACGTCAAAAACACTCGAAGCATTAAGACAAATCCGCGAAAAAGAGCGCGAACTGAAAGCAAAACTCTCTGAGATGGAAGCTGAAATTTGCCGTACGGCGATAAAGCCCTATATTGACGAAATCAGGGATAGGTACGCAACAACCGACAAGTTCCTGCGTTGGCTTGACTCGATGGAGCGTAACGTCGTATCCAACTTCGGCATTTTCATCGCCGCGTCGCGTGAAGATAATTCTGACGCAGACTTTACGCCCTACGCAATTAACGTCTTGGTCAGCAACGACCCGCTGGGCGGCGCCCCCGTCGTGTGGGAGACAAATCCCACGTTTTACAATATCGCTGGAAAAATGGAGTATGAAAGCCGTCAGGGCTATTATTATACAGACTTCACGCACATTGTCAGCGGCGCTCTTCATAAAGCCAACGGCGGATTTTTAGTCATCGACGCAGAAGAACTTCTGAGGAATTACATGTCGTATGATCTGCTCAAGCGAGTTCTTCGTCTTGGAACGCTGACCGTCGAAAATCTGGCGGATCAGTACGGAGTCATGCCCGTTTCGGCACCGCGTCCTGAGGCAGTTCCGATTGACGTGAAAATTCTCTTAGTCGGAAGTCACTATATTTATTACCTGCTTCAGGAGTACGACAGAGATTTCTCAAAGTTCTTCAAGCTCGTCGCTGAGTTCGACTACGAAATGCCGCGAACACCGAAAAATGAATGTGATATGGCGCGTTTCGTCAGGACGGCAGCAGAGCGAAAGAATTGCCTGCCGTTCAACAAAAGTGCCCTTGCGGAGTTTATCGAATATGCTTCTCGCCTTGCCGATGACCGAGACAAGCTGTCAACTCAGTTCAACAAGCTTCAGGAATACATCATTGAAGCGTCTGCGTGGGCAGAGCGGGACGGCGCCAGAGTTGTTAACGCGCGTCATGTCCGCACAGCCATCGAAGAAAAACGCCACCGTTCTGGTCTGACAGAGGAAAAAATCCGCCAAGCATTTACTGAGGACATTGTCCGAATCGACACTGAAGGTTCTGCAGTCGGGCAGATCAACGGACTTGCCGTTGTCTGCTTTGCAGAAGTATCCTTTGGTCACCCGTCGCGAATCACAGCTAATACGTTTATGGGGCAAGAGGGAGTCGTCAACATTGAACGCGAAACAGACATGGCGGGACCAATTCACAACAAAGGACTTTTAACCCTCAGCAGCTATCTGGGCAGAGTGTATGCGCAGGACATGCCTCTTGCGCTCTCCGCGAGACTGGCATTTGAGCAGAACTACGGCGGGATCGACGGCGACAGCGCTTCTTCGACAGAGCTGTACTGCCTTCTTTCGTCCCTTGCCGATGCCCCCATTGCTCAGAACATCGCCGTAACCGGATCAGTCGATCAGTTCGGCAACATCCAGCCCATTGGCGGAGTGAATGAAAAAATAGAGGGTTTTTTCAGCACCTGCTGCGAGCGCGGCCTGACCGGAACGCAGGGAGTTATTATTCCCTGGCAGAATGAACGCCATCTCATGCTGAATCACGATGTTACAGACGCAATTCGCAAGAGGCAATTTCACGTGTGGACTGTCCGAACAATTGACGAGGGGATTGCCCTCCTGACAGGAATTCCCGCCGGTAAACGGTCGCCGACCGGCACATATCCGGCAGACAGCATCCACGGGCGGGCAATGGCAAAACTAAAACGCTGGGCTGAAAAAAGCGCCGGAATGAAGAAACCAGTCAGAACACGGAAGAAACCCCAGACATCAAACACAGGAGAAGAAGAATGAGCCGCGCGAACGGAGAGAACAAACAAAGACTGTCAGAGGTAACGCCGCCGCCAATTCCGTTAGTACTTGACGTCCTTGAGCAGCTGTGGAAGCAGGAGTCACAGCCAGCGCAAAAAGCTTTTGATGAGCCACTCGACGGGCTGATCATGACGGTTCTTTCTCAGAACACAAACGACAGAAATCGCGATATGGCATATGAACAGCTGAGGCGACAGCACGGCGCGTGGGATAACATTGCCCGACTGTCGCAGGCACAGATTGCAGAAGCCATAAAATCAGCCGGAATATGCAACAACAAAGCCGCAACAATTTTGCGCGTTCTGTCGAGCGTCAAGGACCGTTTCGGCAAGTATTCATTGAAAGCGCTAAAAAAGATGTCTCCTGATGAAGCGCGAGATTTTATGACATCTATTCCAGGAGTCGGTCCTAAAACAGCCGCGTGTGTCCTGGCATTTGACCTGAGCTTTCCCGCTTTTCCCGTTGATACACACGTTGCACGCATTTCAAAACGGCTTCACTGGGCAGACGAAAATAAAACGCCGGCGGAAATACAGGAACAGATGGAGGAAGCTGTTCCAGATAACCGCAAATCAGGCGGCCATCTTAACATCATTCAGCACGGTAAAAACATCTGTAAAGCGCGAAATCCCCTGTGCGGCAAATGCCCTTTGCGAGGACTCTGTCCGTCGAGCACCGCGTAATCTGTTACAAAAAATATAATGGTCTCCCTAGTCAACACAAA
>JAXEJY010000054.1:0-11131 GCA_034101315.1 Pyramidobacter sp. | reverse complement strand
ATCCTGAAAAAAACAGGACAGCCGCATGTAAAATGAACGTCGCTGGCTCTTTGTTCCAGCGCTGCCAAGATCACTTCATCCAGAGCAAAAGGAATCAACGCTTATCCTCCTTTGCCGAAACGACTTCCCACACTTCCTCCAACGACGTGACGCCGGCAAGCGCTTTTTCCACTCCGCAGACGCTGAGCGATTTCATTCCTGAGCGCTCAGCTTCGCAGCGAAGTGTATCAGCGCTCCCTCTGCCCTGAACGGCTTCAGAAAAAGAAGAGCTGATCTTCAATATTTCAAACAGAGCTGTTCTTCCGTAATACCCGCGCCCGCTGCACTTCGAACAGCCAACGGGCCGCCAGAACGTCGATTTTTCTGGAACGCCAAGCCGTGCGCATTGACTGTCAGAAAGCGTGTACGGCTCTTTGCAGTGCGGACACAGCTTGCGGACAAGACGCTGAGCCACAACTCCTTTTAGAGCAGAAGCCGCGAGAAACGGTGGAACTCCCATATCGACAAGACGTATTGCGGAGCTTGCGGCATCGTTCGTATGAAGAGAACTGACAACAAGATGTCCTGTAAGCGCTGCGCGAACAGCAAGAGAAGCTGTTTCACTGTCTCGTATTTCCCCCACCATGATAATATCAGGATCCTGACGCAAAATTGATCGAAGGACTGAGGCAAAAGTCAGCCCTCCCTTTTCGTTGATCTGAACTTGCGTCGTTCCCGATATCTCATATTCTACGGGATCTTCGACCGTCACGATGTTGAACTCTGCTGCGTTCAAACGAGCGAGCATTGCGTAAAGCGTCGTCGTCTTACCGCTGCCCGTCGGCCCTGCCGCCAGAATAATTCCGCTTTTTAGACGCAAAAGGCTCTCGATGGATTCAAGCCCCTCTGCGTCGCAGCCAAGGCCTTCAAGTCCGCGCACTGTCTGCTGACGATCGAGAATTCTGATGACAATTTTTTCGCCGTGAACTGACGGCAAAGTTGAGACTCGAAAATCTATTTTTCGTCCGCAGACCTGCGACAGAATTCGTCCGTCCTGCGGAAGCCTTTTCTCTGCGATATCAATATTTGACAGAATCTTTATGCGAGCGGACACAGCGGCGTGCAGTTTTCCAGGAAAAGTAACAGCCTCAGCAAGTCTCCCGTCGATTCGAAACCGCACACGGGAATCTTTCTCAGTAGGCTCAATATGGATATCTGAACACCGCTCAGCCACTGCCTGCTGAAAAAGACTCTTGACGATTTGAACCACTGGAGCCGAGTCAGAAAGATCCTCTGGTGTTTCTTTCTCAGGAGACGCTGCTTCAGCATAGCGCGACGTAAGCTGTTCTATCAAGCCGTGAAAGTTGTATGCGCGCTCAATCTCGCGCGTTAGAGTTTCCGCATCAGCGTGAAAGATGTCGACAGGCAGCCCTGATAGAGCTTTCACCTCGTCAGCAGCGGGGAGATCGTCAGTCCGAACGGCAGCGACTTTCAGGCGTCCCTGCGGCGTAACTTCGAGAGGCAGCATCATCAGGCGAACTGCCGCAGAGTACGGAACAAGTTTGAGCGCTTCTTTCGAGGGGCTCAGACGGAATGAAGCGCTCAAGGAGCCGCCGTTATTATTGAAGTTTTTTTCAATGCTCTCTCCCATCTTTATGCCGGCCTCCATTCGTCCGTTTCAGCGGCAGAGCGTGTAGTATATGCGGGATGACGACGCAGGACGCGCTGCAAACACCGTAAAGTTCACGCTTCCCTGCGTCGAGCTCGTATTGATGCCCATGATCGTGCCGTTTTGAACCAGAAGTCTCTTTATTCCGTCACTGACTGGAGTGGTATCAATAACGCCCCCCGAACGCAGACTTACAATCTTCAATGCCGCTTCTCCGCTTTCGCGCCCAAGTAAATAAAGTGCCCCGTCATAGAACAGGATTGACGACACATCTGAAAAGCCGTCAAGACAAAGCCACCATGGACGGTCTTTTTTATGAGAGATCATCTCCTGCCACTGGGAGTCAAGCTCGTCAACAGGAGACGCCGCAATAAACGTTCCGTGCGACGCAGACGCAGCGCACGCAATCCAGAGCTCCCCGTCCAGGACACAGGGAATCGGTTCAAAGATAAAGTCGAGCGATTCAATGTCAGCTATGCGGCGGAAATTGACCCGAAAACGCTCTTTCCACGCGTTGCCGTCTCTGTCAAAAACAAGCAGAGCTCCCTTGTTATCGCACTGAATCAGATGCGCCAGCTCACCGCGCGCGTCACTCAGTCCGCACGGTCTGAAGACAAAAGCTCCTGATGAATCATTTGCCAAACTCACGTTTAGGGTTTTGCCTGTCCACGCGTCGAGCGTCACTATTTTTCCAGCTGTTCCTACGCCGGCTGGAATGACAAGCCGCACTTCTCCGTCAAACTGCGCAGCAATCGGAGCTGCCTGAACAAAACCAAGCACCGATTCTGACACAGCGTCACTGCCCCAGATTGAACAGGACTCCCCTTCTTGAAAATCCTCCCGTGCCCAGAGGAACTCAGGAGATTCTGAGTCTGTCACGTCAAGGCAATAAACTCCTCGTCCGCCGAGTCCCAGCGCTCCAAACAGCAGGACTCGCATCAGTCCTTCGTCATTGGAGCAGCGTTCCAGCGTAATGCCTCCGGACAAAAGCCACGGGAGCGGCTGTGTTTCCGATGCGCTCAAAGCCGTTTTTAAGCGCGGTACACGGCACGCCTGCGGAGGAAAAAAGCTCCAACGCTCATTCCCCGTTGACGCGTCAAAGGCGCACAGTCTGCCGTCGTCGCAGTGAACGAAAAGCGTCGTATCAGACAACGCCATCGCCGGCGGCCATGAAGCAGACACGCTGCTTTGCGCAGTGCGCGAAATCAATTCATCCCATTGCTCTGCGGCAATGCCAGAAAAAGCAGCAAAAAACGGCGAATAATCAGAAAGAAGCTGAAGTTTGCCGCGCACCGGCACTCCGCCCTCATCGCATGGAGCGACCAGCGTTTTGCGCGGCGATGTGACCTGACTGCTCCACACCGTCTGCCCCGCTTCGTCTGCCCCAAACACATATTTTTCAAAGCGTCCTGCGTCGCGTGCCTTCCCGTCAATCCTCCGCCGCAGACCGAGATAAACACATTCTTCCTGTTCGTCTGAATCGTTCGAGAGAAGAACGCATGTCGTTTCCCAGGCAGTTGACGGCGCCAGCGTTTCAGAGTTTCTCTCCTGGACGCTGAACTCTGGCAGAGCAGCGGCAGAACAACCGGACAGATATAGGCACAAAAGAAAGGTCATCAGCGTTTTCATCGCACATCAGCGCTCCACGGAAATCACGCGCTCAACAGCGACTTCCCGCCAGTCAAATGCGGATTGGAGATTCACCGGCTGCGCTGTCACCGAAATTTTATAAAAAAGCGTATTTGCTGAGACAGGAGATGATTTCTCAGCGTATGCCTGACGAAAACTTTGGGCAAAAAAACTTTTTCCCTCGGAGTTTTTCGCGCCGCCGGACGCTTGTGAAAAAGAAGGCGGATAATCTTTTGGCAGAACGCGCCAGTTTAGCCGGCTGGGCGGGGTAAATCTGCACCAGTAGACCGCTGAATCTGTCTGAATTGTTCCTGACACAGTTCGGCTTAGCTGCTCTGGCAGTTCAACCCGCAAAATATCCGGTTTGTCCGAGGACAAAAGCATCATAACGCTGTGCGTTCCGTCTGTTGGGTTCAGCGGTTTATTCTGATTTATCCAATACGTCACCTGTTCAAGCATGTCAAATGCCGTATTTTCAAGCGTTATATGCAACAAGGCATCCTCGGCCTGACGGCGCAGAGGATGCCATTTCAGCCACGACAATGTCAGCATAGTCCCTAGAACTGAAACGATAACAAGCGTTACAGCAAAAGCACTCCCGTGTTTTCTGCTCACGTCGCAATCCTCCAGGAACGAGACTCTTCCATTTTGGCTCCGGAATTCATCAAAAATTTAACTTTTACATGAAGCACTTCAGCGCCTTCAAGGCGAAACTCTACTGCGCTGACATTTTTGAGCAGGGGCTGAGCTCCGCTCTCATCGTGAAAATTTGCAAAAAGCGTCTGTCCGCTCACGTACAGACTTACAGCCATCAAACGGCACGGCGGAGTTCCCCACGGCACATAAGTGTCCTGCTGAGAACACACTGTCGGATTGGCGCTGTTTCCATCACCAGTGACTAAGACTGGAACTAACGTTCCAGGAAACAAAATCCAGCTTCCGGATTTTGTAGCGCCAAGTTTTCCGCTTATGCCCACGTTCCCAGAGAAGACCGCAGATCGCTTTTCAAATGCTGTCAGACTGAGCGTTTCGGTGAGTATGATCTCAACAGGGACTCCGTATACAAGTCTCAGTGTGTTTCCCCATTCTCCTGAAGAGTCCGTAAAAGAATAGCCTGAGATAGAGTTGCCAACGCTGACAGGCTTCTTCCACAGAGCCCATGCCGGAATAGAGCTCAGATTTGTCTGACCGGAGAACAGCTCTTTTTCCCAGCGGTCTGGCAACCCGATCCCGCTGTGCCGGACAGCTGTTCCAAGAAATGAAAACAATTTCTCAGCGCTGCTCCAGCCAGTGAGCGCCGTCAGATCTTCAATTCTTTCAAAAGAAGAAACTGAAAAGAACATCAGCTGAAGCACAGCGTCAATGATGACCAAGGAAAGCGGAATGACAAACAAGAGCTCGGTCATCGAGACTCCGGGGCGTTTGAGACGTCGATTAATGTACACTCCCCCACTCAAAGAAGTCACAGAAAAGGCTTAAATCATCGCTGAAGCTGAATGTAGCACTGCGGCAGACAATAATTTAACGTTCCGTTCCAGCGCTCAGAGCGGCTGCGGCTAACTCATCCAAAAGTTCTTTATTTTGATATTCTTCAAGCCTGCCGCTGTCTCCAAGCTCTGCAAGCTCTCTGTCAATCGGAATTCGGGCCAAAGTCTGAACGCCGAATGCGTTTTCAATTTCAGCGCTGTGAGAGACGCCGAAAAGCTCCCATTTTTCCTTGCAGTGCGGGCACACTGCATACGACATATTTTCTGCCAGTCCCAGCAGAGGAATGTGAAGCATCTCGCACAGACGCAGCTGTTTCTGAACGATCATGGCAGACAGCCCCTGCGGAGTGGTCACTGCCAGCATGCCATCAACTGCGATGAGCTGCATCACCGTGAGCGGCGCATCGGCTGTTCCGGGAGGAAGGTCAATTAGGGCAAAATCAAGTCCATTCCAATCGCCCTCTTCCCAGAACTGTTTAATCACGCCGCCGATCAAAGGACCGCGCCACACGACCGGCGCGTTGGCGTCGTCCAGCATCAGATTGACAGACAGCACCTTTATGCCGCTGGCAGAGACAGGAATCTGAATCTTTTTGTTTTCTCCAATCCATGGAACGGCGTTTACTCCGAGCAGCTTCGGGATCGACGGTCCTGTGACATCTGCGTCAAGAATGCCGACTTTATATCCAGCCCTGTTCAGCGCCACTGCAAGAAGCGCCGTCACTGTGCTTTTGCCGACACCGCCTTTACCGCTTCCGACAGCGATAATTCTCTTAACGCCCTGCCTTGTCGCAGCTGGTTTCTGAGAACAGCTTCCTGCAGAAGCACAGCTGCTGCAATGACCGTTACATGACTCACTCATAAAAAAGCCTCCTGAAATTCACTTGCTCAAATTTATCATGAATGCTGCTGCGCAGCACTTCAATCTCAAGAACCGATAATCATAAAATCATTCATGAAACAAGCAGCTCGCCTGAGGGCGAAACCAGAGGCGGCTGCACAAGCGTAATATGAGGACGCACACCGTTTTCGCGCAGAACGTTCGACAGAACACGAGCAGAAAGCACGCCCAGTTCGCGCGCCGGATATCGAAGACACACAGCATTCAGCCATCTGGCAAGCCGAATATCCGCACACACCAGACTGGGAGTTTCTTTCTCCGGCAACTGGCGAAGCCCATCCCATATAATAAAGGGCTCCCCCTGTCCGCGCGATCGCTGCAATTCTGCAAGGAACGGCATTACTGCATCTTCACCGCTACGGTAAATTACAGGACGTCCCGCAGCAAGCATTTCAATGCGTTTTGCACTTCTGCCTGTTTCAAGTTCAACGCAGAAACAATTATCCCTCTGCCTCCGACCGTTTACGCTGACAAAGGGAACATTCACATCTGTTTCAAGTTCATGCGAGGGACTGCCCAGCCATATCAGCCCGTCGACTTTGCGTCCTTCAAGACGCCTTACCACATTCGACACAGACGTCGTTAATCCGTCCGCCTCCATAAAAAGGAGCTCCATTTTGCAGCGAGAAAGCACGCCGCTGACACCGCTCAGGAACTCTCCGAGAAATGGAACATCTGCGCGCTCAAGCACCACGCCAACCATGCCGGTACGCCGACTTGACAAACCGCTTGCCACAACGTCAAGCTGGTACCCAAGACTTTTCGCCGTATCCCAGATCTTCTGACGCGTTTCCGCAGAAATGCGGGAATCCCCTTTCAACGCCCGGCTGACCGTTCCTTTGTTTACGCCTACGGCCTCTGCTACTTGGGCCATTGTGATCCGTGCCATGCCTACTCCGCTATATTTTTATGATACTGCCGCCGATAAACTCGCGAATCAAAGAGTTGCTCGGAACATAATCAGCATCCATTACTGGAACATATTGCAGCATATTCAAAAGCCGCATTGCTTCTCCGTAAACTTCAGACTCTTCGCTGACAGACCTCAGAAGTCTCTCTGCATAGGGCTTGATTACGGGCAGTTCATATAAAAGAGATGAGTTAAATATTACGTCGGCATTTTTCTGATAGGGGAAAATATATTTCATTCCTCCGTTGACAACCGAAGGCCAGCGCAGCAGAGTTGATTCAGGCGTGTTGCCGCGTGTTCTGTAGTCACGAACCATGCGCCGCAAAAGACGGTGGTCTGTCGTGCTCGTCCGCGTATGCCGATCAAGACTGATTCCAGTCAGGGGCGAAATAAACACTCCGTAGCGAACCTCGCGCGGAAGGACATCGATCAATCTGTCATTGAGCCCGTGAAGTCCCTCAAGGATAAGCACATCATCGCGCTCGAGCCGAAGCTTCTTTCCTCTGATACGGCGTCCCACATAAAAATCAAAGCGAGGGAGCTCAACCTCACGCCCCGCAAGAAGCGCTTGAATGTGCTCATCCAAAAGCTCAAGGTCAAGAGCCTCTAGCGCTTCAAAATCATATTCGCCATCTTCGTCCCGCGGGCAATCCTCACGATTGACAAAATAATCATCAAGAGAAATTGCGACAGGCCGTTTTTCCATGACCTGGAGCTGAATCCTCAGCTTGTGCGATGTTGTTGTCTTCCCTGATCCGGACGGACCGGCAATCGTAATGACACGGCGATCCGGAACACTGAGAAATTCTGTTGTCAGCTCAGAAATCTTCTGCGAATGAAGCGCTTCAGACATCAAAATAAGCTCTTTGCCGCCGTCTCGCGCCACAGCGTCATAGATGTCAGCCATCGTCGACACATGAAGCTTTTTCATCCAGCTGGCATAATCCAAAAAGACAGAGGAAAGCTTGCGCGACGCGCGATAACGCGGCAAAGCGCACGGACTCCCGGCAGTTGGGTACATCAGAACAACTCCCGGGGACAGCTTCAAAACTCTATACATTTTCAAATATCCCGTTGACGGCAATAGCGGAGTGCAGAACGTATCGCGCTCGCCATCGCACGCATAGACCTCTATGGGATGAAACAGCGCCGTATGAGCTAAGAGACGGGCTTTAGCCAGTCTTCCCTCGCGCTCAAAGAAGCGGCGCGCTTTATCGGCAGGGACAAATTCTGAAGTAAACGGCAGATCCGCTGAGATAAGACGGTCCATCTCCGCGCGTATTGCCTCTACTTCAGAGTCAGAGATTCCCCGACTGTCTCCGTTCAGTTCACCTCTGTCAATTTCCCAGAAAAGTCCTTCTGAAATCGAGTGACTGACCCGTATATTTTCCTTCAAAACACGGCGCGCTGCAATTGAAAATAGAAAACAGAGAGAACTGCGATACACAGCAGCTCCCTCATAACTTGACATATCAACCCACGAAACAGACGCGTCATCATCGATGAGCCAGCTCAGCGGGCGAAGGTAGGAATTAACTCTGCACGCGGTGACAGGAATGCCCAGCGCATTGGACTTCAAACGCTGAAGCAGCTGAGCCCCCGTCACAGGCGCTTCGCACTTCACATTTTTGCCGTCTGAAAAACGAATTCTGAACATTTCTTCCCCCTCCTCCGCGCAGACAGAGTAAAAAATTACTTACCATGCTCGTCAGCAAAGCCGATGTTCTAAAAATGAAGAGGCGCGCCGTTCAGTCTGACCCAAATATAATTTCCCCAGAAGAGAGAGAAAGCGACTCCAAGGGCAAGAAACGGCGCAAGAGGCAGCGAATCTTGGCGCTCTGCCTTGCCGCTCAGCAGCATGATAAGGGCTGCAACTCCTCCGGCGATAAATCCGCCGTAGAGAGCCAGCAACGTCATTCGCCATCCCAGAAGAGCGCCGATTCCGCCCATCATGTTTGCGTCGCCCCACCCCATACCGCCGCGCGTGATGAGAATGATAAGCGCAAGAGGAATCCAGCCAGCTGAAGCTCCGATTGCCACATGAAACACAACCTGCCGTGCACCTAACGCAAATCTCAGAATAAAAGCCGCAACAACAGAAACGACAACAGCCCAGTCGTAGATATAGCCCTCAGCAAGATCCGTCAGCGCATGAAATTGAGCAAAAAGCAACGCCGTCAATGCAAGCCCGAACTGCGGCCATTCAGTCCAATGCGGTGCTGTCACATATGAAACCGCGCCCATAATCAGCATTGAAACAACATAGGCATTTTTCTGCCACAGAGGGGTGCCGTTTCTTTTTCCAGAAACGCAGAGAAAAGCGCAGAAATGAACTGCCGCGCCTGCCGCTGCGCCGGACACAGCCATGCACAACGCAGATAAAGCAGACATGAGCGTTCCTCCCGTTTATTTCTGCAATACAAAGATATCAGTTAGAAATCACTTAAAATAAGGAAGCAGAGCTTTAAACTCAGGAGTTCCTGAACGCTCCAGCAACTGATATACGACTGTCTCCGTCGGAAGCACAGCAATATCAGCCGCGAGCAGTGCAGCTGATGCCATTTCATGATTTTTCGCTTTACGACTGCCGCACGCATCGCCGACAACAACCACCTGATATCCCTCACGCCGAAGCTCCATCGCCGTAGAAAGAACGCAGATATGAGTTTCAACACCAAACAGGACGACAGACTTTCTATTCAGTTTCACAAGCTCCTGCTCAAACCCGTCCGCCTCATAGCACGAAAAACCAGTTTTGCTAAAGACAGGCGCACGAGACGCAAGCGTGCGAAGAGACGCCAGCGTGCTGCCAAGACCTTTGGGATACTGCTCTGTAATGACAAGAGGGACATTCATCACATCAGCCGCGCGCAAAAGACGCTCAGACTCCGCAACAACCTGCTCAGAGTTCTCTATTGCCGGCATGAGCTTCTCCTGAATATCAATCATCAGAAAAAGGACATCAGCCCGACAAAGATTTATAGGTTCCATCAACGCATGCCTCCAGTTTTATGCTGAATTCTCCTTAAAGATCAACAAAAAGACGCCGTACAGCGCTTTTTATGATATGCTTATCAACGAACACCCCACTAATAGACACGTTGCACGGAGGCAATCACCATGAAAAATGAAAATATAAACGACGGACTCGATCCCGACCTTACAGCGGCGTCATTCATGCGCAGTCTGCTCAAGCCAGACTATCCGGACTACATTATCCGCCTGCTCAATCAAGTAAAGGGCTGGCTGACAAAAACGTTTCAAATCGACGGGATCAACATGCCCTATTGGGAAATTATGAGGGCGAATCCAGATGCTCTTTTCAACGAACTCAGCTGGATTGAGTCAAAAGTAGCTCTTCTTCCCTCTCCCGTTCCCCCTGCTCCTCAAGCAGAAGCCGTAACGCTTTATTTGGGCGAGCTTGATACATATGAGGCATTGCGCCTTGCCGTAGACTACAGCCTTATTTTTTCCAAAGGAGCATGCCGGCGCATGTGGATTGTAACCGACAGCTGGGTTACAGTTGATGTTTTAGGTTTTAAGGACCACATCAACGCCATGCAGGAAAACGGAATCGCCCTACGCTTTCTCATCGTCACCCCATGGGGCTGGGTCGAATTCCCCGTGTCCTCGCTTGGCAAAATTGAGCTTCCTCCGTTTGACGACGAAAGAGGAAAAAGACGCCGCCGAAATGATAGCGATTAAACAGAAGAAAAAATTAAAACCAAACTTTTGATTCTTAACACAATTATACGGAATAAACAGGGCGAATACAAGTGCAAAAAAGGCGGAGGGCGAAAAAATATTATCGCCGCAAAGTGTCCTGTGTATACAAACCATCGGTTCTAGGGAATACTTGTAGTGGTGAACAACATATGTCATTTAACCCCATGCAGAGCATAGGACAACTGTTAAATAATGCTGAGATAGTCGATATATTATAATGGTCTCCCTAGTCAACACAAAAAATTTTTGAGTTATTGTGAACTTGAAAAGACAGCTTAAGCAACAAATTTGCTTGCGTAAACTTCATCAGGCGTCTTGTAGTCAAGAGCTTCGTGAGGACGCTTTCCGTTATAACCAGCAATATACTCTCTGATTGCTTTTTTCAATTCTCTAGGAGACTTAAATTCGTTGATGTAAATCAGCTCTGTCTTCAGACTGCGAAACCATCTTTCAATCATGATGTTGTCGGCCCAGCGGCTTTTCCCGTCCATGCTTTGGCGGATATTGAGCCTTTTGAGAGTTTCTCTATATTCTTCGCTGCTGAACTGACCTCCTTGGTCGCTGTTAATTATTGCAGGATTGCCGTACTTGGCGACTGCTGCTTCTACTACATGAATCACGGTTTCTTTTTCTAGCGTATCAGAGAGACTCCAACCGATGATTTTTCTGCTGTACCAATCTATTAGTGCTGTCAGGTATATATGCCCGTGATTGAGGCGGATGTATGTAATATCAATGGACCAGACCTGATTCGGAAGATATATCTTATAGTTTCGGAGCAGGGATGGAGCAAGGGCTTCTTTAAAATGTCTTTTAGACAGGTTGGCTTT